>NZ_JBEXYF010000042.1:0-62520 GCF_040630775.1 Nocardia sp. NPDC005745 | reverse complement strand
TGAGACATTCTCCACATTGCATCCCGTGACGACACCGCTATCCGTTAACCCAGCAGCTCCCACGGGGAAGCGGGAGTACGGAGCATACGCTCTCTGCATTGCCTCATATGCGCTGCTCCGAAGTGCTTTCCAGTCGATATCCACGGCCGGGGATTTCCTCGTTTCGAGTGGTAGTCAGAGATTTGCTGGAGCGGGCTACTGATCGGTGGCCGAGCGGAGTGTCCCGCCTTTGTCCCGTTTCAGTCCGGCGTCGCTCAGCTCGCGGGTCACTTCTTCGCTGTCGTGCCACAGCCGGGCATACCGCTCCAGGGTGTACTTGCTGCTCTCGTGACCCATGCGCGACATCACAAGCTTCGGGGATGCGCCGCCCTCGATCAACACCGACGCGTAGTAGTGGCGCAGCAGGTAGAACCGCAGCTTCGGCAGCCCCGCGGCTTCCCGGACCCGCCGCCAGTGATCCGCCCACGTCGAGCGATGCCACTCCTTACCGTCGCGGAACCGGAAGATCACCTCATCGGGATCGGCGGGATTGGCTTCGAGGTGTCGCCCGATCGCCTCCTCGACTTCGTCACCGATGGGTATGCGCCGACGGGACGCCTTCGACTTGGGCGGCCCGTACTCCACCTCCGCGGATTTGAGGCGGCGCTGCTCCACCACATGGATCTGGCGGGCCCGGAGATTTCGCGGACGCAGCCCGAGGAGCTCACCGGGACGCAGTCCCGTCCCCGCGGTGACGATGATCTGCTCCCGCAACAGGGCGTGCCGGTCGCCGGCTACGTCGTAGAGGTGCCAAACCTGCTCCGGGGTGGGCAGCTCCTCGGGGTCGATCGGCTCGATCTCCACGGCGCCCTGCGGGGCGTGGACCTTGCGCATGGGGTTGCGGGGGATGATCTGCTCGTCGTGGGCCGCGGCGAAGATCATCGCGATCACCGTGCGGCGGGTTGCCATGGTGCTGGCCATGAGTGGTTTGTCTGCCCATTTGCGGGTGACGAGCTTGTTCATCCACTCGCCCATTCGGAGCCTGTCGACCGAGAGGATCGGATCGTCGCCGAGGCCGGAGGCTTTGATGTCGAGCTCGATGACGGCGCGGTAGGCGCGGCGGGTCTCGTCGCTGATGCCGGTGTAGGAGTCCAGCCACGCGTCCGCCCATTCGGCGACTGTCCATTCACGATCGCGGGGGTCGATATAGGTCGAGGTTCGTACGGCTTCGCGTTGTTGTTGGAGCCAATACGCGGCGGTCCCCGGTTCGTTGGTACGGCCGTGCCGTTTGAACGATTTGGATTCTTCCTTTCCGCCGGGCGGCGTGAATCGCGCGACGTAGGTTACGGTCACCTTTCCTGTCGTCGCGGATTTGCGTTGCTTCTTCTGAATCCAGCCGTCGCCTTTGCTCATACGGCGTCCTGAATCGCGCACAAGGCACGGACGAGATTCACCACGGCGGCGACACACTGGTCCGACAGCTCCGCGGCGCGGTCGGGGATCAGCATCACCAGCCGCGACCGCGTCCCCGTCTTCAACCCGAGGCTGGCGCCGGCGGCCAGCAGCACAGTCTCCTCGGTGACGTCGAGGGCGGTAGCGATGGCGGTCATGGATGCCGGGTTGGGGAAAGTATTGAGGGGGCCTGTAGCAATCTGTCGCCATCTTTCTGCCCCTAACATCCCCCCTCCGTCGTGTTCCAGTTGCGCATACGAGCGGTCCCCCTTGGCGGCCCGGATGAGCTCTCCGAGTTCCATGTGTCCCCAACCTTTCCCCGCGAAGTGTGCCCTTGCCTACCACGTTGTTTCGCGCCTCTGCGGTGGTTTACCAGCGGTACGGCGGCCGTGTTGGATTATGGCTGATTTACGTTCGCCTACCAACAGTTTCCGAACCCCCAACCAACAGTTGACTTTTCAGCTATAACTGTGGGTGAATTGCCCGAAGTTATCTATAGCGATCTTTAACGGCAAGGGGGCTGTGTGCACCATGAGGCTGAAGTCGTCGGATACCTTGCGAGCGTTGATGCACCAATCTGGTCTGTCGACCAGAGGTCTCGCCGCGCAGGTGGGGTGTGATCACTCGTTCATCGATCACCTACTAGCGGGCCGAAGGCTAGGGGCTGGGCATGAGCTAGCGTCCGAAATATCCCGGGCGGTCGGTGCGCCCGAGGATTTGCTGTGGGACGGGGACTCGGCGTGAGCGAGTCAACATGGCTTACGTGCGCGGAGGTTGCGCAGCGGTGGCGGATGACGCCGCGGGAGATTCAGCGGATGGTCAAGGGTGGCGAGCTGGCGCACATGCGCCTGGGACGGCGGATTCGGATCAGCGCGGACGCGGTGACGGACTACGAGCGCGCCCATACGCGGCGGCGCCGAAGCCGGCCGGTGGCGCTGTAGCCTTCCCGCATGGGGATGACCGAGGAACAGCAGGCGATTCTCACGCGACTGGAGCGCGTGGTGGCCGAGATGGAGGAGGCCACCGCCAGGCTCAGGGAGCAGCGCGACGAAATTGTGCTGAACGCGGTCGAGGCCAAGATCCCCCGGAAGGTGATCGCGGAGAAGGCGCATCTGTCGGAGCCGATGATCTACAAGATCAGGCAGCAGGAGCTGGAGAAGAGGGAGACGGAGAAAGGCGGGTAACTGGGACTTGCCTCTCAGCTATAATCCATTATAGTAGTGGATGGTCACCGGACACCACTCCGATGACCCCCACATAACCAATTTGTCACGCGGAACGACTTGGGATCTACCGCGCTGACCGTATGCCAGGCTAGCCGATCTGCCTACCACGGAGCAACACCACCTCCGCTGGTGGGAACAATCGTCGGTTGGATTCTGCCTACCGTCGGTAGCGGTGCGACCTCTTATCCCGTGCGCAGGGAAAGGGAATCGACTGTGTATCTGACGAACACCAAAGCCGCCGAAATGATCGGCATTCATCCTGTCACGCTCGCCCGGTGGCGCTGCGAAGGCCGCGGCCCGCGTTACGAGAAGCTGACCGCGAGCCGGTTCGGTCGCATCCGGTACAAGGACACGGACGTTCACGCGTGGATGCGTCAGCAGCGCCGCAACCCGGAGGCCAACACCGAGGCGGCCAGCGCATGACCGGCGCAGTGATCCCCGCCGAAGACATCAACACCGTCATCGCACGCACCGCCGTGCTCGCCGCGCTGTTGAAGCGCATCAAGAAGGATCACGACCTGGCTCGAAACGAGCTGCGGCAGCGCATGTCTCGCGGAATGAAGCTCACCGGCCTGGACCCCCGCACGGACGATTCGCTCGGCACGGCCACGATGAGCGACCCGAAACAGGTCGCCAACGTCACCGACCCGACAGCGTTCGATGACTGGATCAGGACCACCTACCCCGACAGGTTGACCGAGCGAACTGTGTTCGGCCGCACCGACGAGATCGCGGCCGTGCTCAAGGAGCACGCCCCTCACCTGCTGCTCAGGGACACGCAAGTCATCTCGTCAGCCTTGCGGGACGAAGCGCTCAAGGTCGCGGCCACCACGGACGTGCCCGGCACCAAGCGGTCCCGGCCCGACCCGACACTGACCGTGCGCGAGACCTCCGCCGCGCACAGATTGGTGCGAGACCTGCTTGCCGGTAACCCGGTCCCGGTGGAGCTGACCAGCGCCCCGAAGGCGTTGGAGGCTCGCGCCGATGGGTGATGCGAAACCGACTGTGTTCGAGGCGTTCTCGGCGGTCATGGGTGAGGTCCAGGCCATCGGGAAGAACGATCGGAACAAGGAGCAGGGATTCAATTTCCGGGGCATCGACGCGACGATGAACGAGGTCGGCCCGGCGCTGCGTGAGCACGGGGTGGTGATCATCCCGACCGCCGAGGAGATCCGCACCGAGTGGTACAAAGCCAAATCCGGTGCGCAGATGCACGGGGTCATCGTGCGGATGCGGTACACCGTGTACGGCCCGGCCGGGGACTCGTTCTCGGGCGTCACCTACGGGCAAGCCTCCGACACCGGCGACAAGGCGGTAGCCAAGGCGGAGGCCGTGGCCTACCGAATCTTCCTGCTCCAGGGTCTCACCGTCCCCACGGGTGAGCCGGACCCCGACAGTTCCAGCCATGAGCGAGCCGGGTTCAGTCAGGAAGCGCAGGACGCACGCGACGACCTCGAGCGGTTGTGCGCAGAACTCGGCATCCCCCCGCGCAAGGCCATACGGGATTTCTCCCACGCGAACAACGGCCTGCACATCGACCACGCCACCGACCCCGCCCCTATCCGGGCGCTGGCCGAACGGTACCGCGCTGAGCACGCGACACAGGTACCCGGCGAGGGCCGAGAGCCCGCATACGACGTAGCGGGCAGAGGCGAGGACTAGGCCGTGAACGAGAGCCTGTGCCGCCACATCGTCACCGAGCGATGCGGCGGCCAGTGCGAACGCTGCCGGGCGCCGGGGGTCACGATGCACCACCGGTGGAAGCGCGGCCAGGGCGGCCCGTGGACCCCGTCCAACGTGATCGCGTTGTGCGGCAGCGGGACAACCGGCTGCCACGGCTGGGTGGAGCACAACCCGGCAGCCGCGCACGAGTCCGGCTTGTGGCTGTTCAACGGCGAGCACGACACGCAGAGGCAGCGCGTGTGGTTGCGGTCCCCGTGGACGCTGCTGGACCGGTGGGTGTGGCTGGACGACATCGGCGGTCTCGCAGAGACCGCGCCGGTGCGCGCCGAATCCCCTACTTCCCCTTGACCAATGAGTGCGGGGCCGGTGCTGAACCCACCTGCCCCGCCATCCCATCAACCCCTACAGGGTTGGAAAGAGCGTAACAGGATGCGATACGACGACCACCAGCGCAGGATGCGCTACGAGGACCATCTGGGGTTGGTCACCCCCCAGGCCGTGCGAGACGGGATCACACGGGAGAAGCGGCCGTTCGTGCAGATCCCGAAATGGGTGCTGCACGCCGACATTTCCGCGAACGCCTATCGCGTGTACAGCGTCCTCACCGATCACGCCGACAACGTGAGCCGGTTCGGGTTCCCCACCAAAAAGGAGATCGCGAAGGTGGCGCGCATGTCGATCAGCGCGTTGGACCGCGCGCTGGTGGAGCTGAAGCGGATCGGCGCGGTGTACACGTTCGAGCGCTGGCGTGGCACCGATCCGGCCACGGGCGCGAATTCGTGGAGTGTGCGCCGCGACGACGATCACTTCCAGCGTGATTCGAACGGGTATGTGGTGATGTGGAACCCGCCTCACCCTGTGGATAACGCTGCGGATGATCTTGGGGACAACCGGGTTCCGGTTGGGGATGTGACGACACCCCACCCCAGGAGCGGTGAGTCGCTCCCCTCCGCTGGCGGGGTGTCCCCCCACACCGCTAGTGGGGTGGGTAACTATATCTATAAGGAACTAGACCCAAACCAACTAGAGAGAGAGGGCCACCGGCCCCTCCCCAACGCGACACCCCCGGCCGGGGATATCCCAATGCGCGCTCGCCGCGCCTCCCGGCTCCCCGAGGACTGGGAGCCTTCTCCTGGCGCTCTCGACTGGGCGCGGAAGTTCGACGGCTCCGGTCTGGACATTGCCCACGAGACTGAGAAGTTCGTTAATCACTGGCTGTCCAAAGACGGCAAGGACGCCGAGAAGCGCGAGTGGGATCGCGCGTGGCGGTACTGGATTCTGCGTGGCTACGAGCACCACACGAAGCTCATTCACCAGCGGCTCACCCGCACCGAGCGGTTCTTGGTCACCTCCGAGCTGGGCAAGGACATCCCCAACGCACAGGTGCTGCGTGACCACGGCATCGACCCGACCCCGTGGTTCAACGGCGACGGATCGATGCGTGTCCCGGTGAAGAGCGCGCCATGACGATGACCGACGACCAGGTGCGTGACCTGTTGGTGGTGATCGTTGGCTACGACCGGCGCGCATCCCTGGACGCCGCCACCGTCACCGCGTGGACCGAAGCCGCGCGCCGCGCAGGATGGCGTCACGCCGAGGCTGTGGAGGCCGTACGCGCGCATTACGACCAGTCCCGGGATGTTCTGCTGCCCGCGATGGTCACCGAGCGCATAAGGGCCACCAGGCGGCTGCCGCCGCTGCCGGGAAGCGGCAAGCAGGTGCTGTCCCCGAAGTCCGACCCGAACTGCAAGCTGTGCGACGAATACGGCTACGTCATCGACCCCGACGACAAGTACGGGTGGGCGATCGTCTGCCAGCACGACCCCCACCAGCTGCTGCCGCAGAAACCGGCCAGCGTCCACGAGGCCGCGCGAATCCTGCGCGAGGGCCGCGCCCGCGCGGAATCCGGCCAGTACTCCCGGATCACCGACTACCCCGACCACACGCAACCCCGGAGGTGAGCCCATGTCCGTCGTGCCCCTACACCAGCCACGCTGGGACCCCGACGAACATCTGATCGACGCGGCCATAGCCGGACGCGTCCAGGGCGGGCACCTGCCCGCCTCGGACCGTGCGTGGCTGGTCGCGCAACTCACCCACCGCGGCTACACCAACGAGGTCATCGCCGCGTGGCTGCACTGCTCGAGGCGCACCGTCCAGAACGCCCGCAGCGAACCGGTCGCCGTGCTCACCGCCCGGCTCCTCGCCGCCGAGGCCGCGGCCGCGAAGGCGACCAGCCGCGCCAAGGCCGCGACCATCACCCCGGCCGCGCTCGCCCAGCTGCTCGCCGACCTCGACCACCTGAAGACCGTGCGCGGCAACCTGATCGACCAACTCGCCGAGGCCCGCCGCCGCTGCGGCGAACCGTGCCCCGACCAGATCATCGTGATCCAACCGCCGCGCCGGCGGTCTCCGCGTTCGATGCGGGTGGAGCTGACGTTGCCGCTGTTCCAGATCGGAGCCGCTGAATGAGCGCCGGAGACATACCCGTGCACACGCGTATGCGGCGACCAAACCGGAAGGTCGCCGAGTACGAACGCGCCACGCTGTACCGCGGCCTGCCCGGCCGCGTCCCGTCCGGGCCGCCGCTGGACCACGTACGGAACCTGCATGGGATGGGATTGCCGCTGCGATCGATAGCCCGCGACGCCGGAGTGTCGGACGCGATGATTCGCAAGTCGCTGCTCAACCCGCGCCCGACGATGCAGTTTCGGCACGCCCAGGCTCTGCGGTCTGTCTCCCACCGACCCAACGAGCGCCAGGAGGTCGTCCTCGCGATCGGAGCCGTGCGGCGCCTGCAAGCCCTGCGCACGATCGCGTGGTCCTGCGATGCAATCGAAATCGAGACCGGCCTGCGTGACGACTACATCAACCAGCTGACCAACCGCCCACCCACCTTGCTGCCCTACACGATGTGGAAGCTGTTCTACCAGCTGTACGAGCGGCTGTCCGGAACACCGGGCGGCAGCACACGGGGCCGGACCTACGCCAGCCGGTACGGCTGGGGGGCACCGTTGGACTGGGAAGGTCTCGATATCGATGACCCTCGTGTGATGTGGCAACCGGCGATTGATCCGCCGCCTCCACCTCCGCCGACGTTGCGGGAGCTTTCCGCCCTGCGCCGCGTGGAGGTCGCCGAACTCACCGGGAAGGGACTGACGGCGGCGGAGATCGCTGAGCGGATCGGGATCAGTGAACGGCAGGTGGTGAGACTGCGCAGCTAGACAGGGTAATAGCTGTTTGACCATACACGCGAATGTGGGTACTGTTTGGTTTGTTCGACGGATAAGCCGTCACCCGAATGGGAGGATGCCCACGTGGATCGATTAGACGACTGGACAGCCGTAGATGTACGTCTCGTCACCAACGGAGAAGGCCAGCTCGCTCTAGTCGATATGCACGGTTACGTGCTGGTACAACCGGTAAACGTTGCCGATCCCGACGGATTCGCCCGTGTATACGAATGGCTGCGCGGCTACCTGCTCGACGCGTGAATCGGACATTCACCACCCGACCATCAACGCCGAAATTGACTCTCACGACGTGATTGACTGCACACGTACGAGGGTGTAGATTCACATTTGTTCGACGGATTGAGCCGTCACTAACCGGAAAGAGCCGGATGTCTGACGAAACCCCGCGCGACCCCGCGACAGCACCCGTGCGCGACGAGCAGTCCGCCACGCCCGCCGAGCCGATCCGCGCGCCGCTTCCCTACCAGTGCCCCGGCGGGATCGCCTGCTGGTGCTACGACTCAGGAGCCGACCAATGACCCAATGGCAGGCGTGCGATAGCTGCGGCGACTTTCATCCCACCGACCAACCCTCCGCGACGCTGCTGCTCCAGTACGCCAAGCAGAATCAGCACGGCGGGAAGCTCTCCCCGACCGACGCCGAAGCCCTGCGGCTCGTCGCGAAATGCGTACACGCCCAGCTGTACTCGGCGACCGTCGACGTCCGCAACCTCCAACTCGAGGTCCGCGACCTCCGGATCGAACTTCAACAAGAGCGCGACCGCGCGCGCGTCCAGCGTCCCGCCGGGGCCGTCACCGACAGCGGCACCCACTACGCGGTGTGCAAACGCAACGGCGAATGCATCGAGTCGCCCTCGCTGGACGTCGCGGTCCAGCGGTTCGACAACATGCAGGCGCAAGCCGAAGACCTCGGTTTCGAGTCCTCGGGAGCGGATGTCATCAGGCGAGAGTGGTCCCTCTACGCCACCGACTGGGCAAAGGTGCCAGACGACGAGATCGCCGATGTCCGCGCCGTACTCGAACAGCTCAGCGGCCCCGGCCCCCAACCCGAGTTCTGATGCGCGCGCGACGTGCCCTCCGCTGGTGGTTCTGCGAGAACTGCAACGGGCAAGGCGATCTCGTCGGCTGCTACCTCTGCGGAGGCGGCGGCGAGTTCACCACGGCCGACGACTGACCATGCCCATCCGCCCAGAGAACCGCGACCGCTACCCGCCCGACTGGCCGGAGATCTCCCAACGGATCCGGTTCGGCCGGGCGGGTGGCCGCTGCGAATGCCTCGGCGAATGCGGCCGTCCCCCAGACCATCTCGACGCCGACGGCCGCTGCCGCAACCGGCACAACGCACCGGCCCATGGCACCGGCTCCACCGTGGTGCTGACCACCGCGCACCTGGACCACACGCCCGAGCACTGCGCAGACGACAACCTCCGCGCGATGTGCCAGGGCTGCCACCTCCACTACGACCGCGACCACCACGCCCACACCGCGGCGGCCACCCGTCGCGCCGCACTCGAAAGGCTCATGAACCCCCTGTTCAACCTCGACACCGGACTGTCCGATGACCCAACGCCATGAACTCGCTGGCGCTCGCCGCCTCGTCCCGGGCGTACACATCGCCGCCTGCACATGCGGATTCGAGACACCCGGATTGCCGAAGCGCATCAGGGCAGTCCGCTACCTCGAACGCCACATCAAGGCCAAGAGCAAACCACCACCACCCCGATGCCCCACCCCGAACAAAACCAAGTTCCGCGACCAGCAACGCGCTGAGCAAGTCCTCACCGGCGTCTGGAAGCGAGGCCGCCCCGGCAGCCGGTTACCCGCCCGCTCCTACCTGTGCGTGTGCGGCTACTGGCATCTCACCAAGGAGAGAGAACGAAAGTGACCGACCACCCGCCCCTGGTGTTCCTCGACACCGAGACCGACGGCATCCACCCCGGCCGGAAGGTCTGGGAAGTCGCCATGATCCGCCGCGACCCCACCGACCGCGCAGGCGAGCAGCAGACCCAGTTCTTCGTGGACATCGACTTGAGCACCGCCGACCCGTACGGCCTGAAGGTCGGCGGCTTCTACGACCGCCACCCCCTCGGCAAACAACTGTCCGCGGCCTACCCCAACGACAACGCCACAAGCGGCGCATGGGAGGACGCGGACTGGCGAGCCCGCGGGGTCCTGTCACGCGGTGAGGCAGCTATGCGCGTCGCCCGCTGGACCCACGGTGCACACATCGTCGGCGCCGTACCGAACTTCGACACCGAGACCTTGGCACCCATGCTCCGCGAAGCCGGACTGGCCCCCGCCTGGCACTACCACCTGATCGACGTCGAAACGTTGGCGATCGGCTGGCTGTCCGGACCCATTACCGGTGTCCCAGCGCAGGGCGAGCGGCTCACCGAAATCCTCACCCTCCCCTGGAAGTCCGACGACCTGTCCCGCGCCTGCGGTGTCGAACCGCCCAGCGAGGAGCAGCGGCACACCGCCCTCGGTGACGCCCGATGGGCCATGCGCCTCTACGACGCGATCACCGGCGGCGCAGCGAAATGAGCGCTGACGCGTTCGAGCCGTCCGCCGCTGCCCGCACCGTCGGCCGGACCTGCCGGGACTTCTTTATGGGCCTGGTCAAGGAGGGATTCACCGAGGCCCAAGCGCTGCACATCGTCGGAGTAATGCTCTCGGCGTCCATCCAGGGCGATAACCCGTAACCCCCACAGGAAGGCATCCCCTTGTCCGACAACACCGACGAGACCGAGGACGAGAAGTTCGTCCGCCCGTTCGCCGACTTCCTCACCGAGCTGCGCCGCGGCGCAGTCCACGACGAAGCCAGCCAAGCCCTCCACGACCTGATCGCCGCCGTGGAGGAGACCCGCAAGGCCGGCCGGTTGACCATCACGTTCGACGTCAGCATCCAGAAGGGCACGGACATGCTGGCGATCAAGGACTCCGTGGCCACCAAAGCACCGCGCCTGGACCGCCCCACCTCCTTGTGGTTCGTGGACCGCCACGGCAACGCCACCCGCCGCGACCCAACGCAGATGGAGATCCCCGGGATGCGGGTCGTCCCCTCCTCCGATACCCGAAAGGCCAACAACGCATGAACCTCGAACCCGTCGAACTGTCCGCAACCGGCGATGCCGCGGCCATCGCCGAGATCGCCCGCGAATCCGAGCGGTTCGGACAGAAGATCGTGCCCGAGCCCGATGCCCTCCACGTCAACATCGTCCGCAGCGGCGAGCAGCTGGACGTCCGCTCTCACGAGGCGTACCTGTACGAGCCGTCCCGGCGGCGCGGCCACAGCACCGTGACCGAACCCGGCAGCTTCACCACTCTTCTCGGCCAGGACGACCATCACGGCGCGACGATCTTCGCCGACGAGACCACCAACCGGCTCACCGCGGTCATCAACTTCGACGGCTGGCGCGACCACCGAATCACCCTGCAACTCACCCACTCTGACCAGTTCCTGCGGTGGAGTCAGCGTTCCGGGAAGTTCTACAACCAGGTGGATTTCGCCGAGCTGCTGGAGGACTTCGCCGCCGACATCCACGACCCCACGGCCGCGGACATGATCGAGCTGGCGCAGTCGTTCCAGGCCGCACGCCAGGTCAGTTTCGAGTCGTCGTCGCGCCTGTCCAACGGCGCGGTGTCCTTCCGCTACCGGGAGGACATCGACGCCAAGGCCGGGAACGCGGGACAGCTCGAGGTGCCGGAGACGTTCGTTCTCCAGATCCCGATCCTGCGCGGCGGCGACCACGTCCAGGTGATCGCGAAGCTGCGGTACCGCATCGAGCACAACAGCCTGAAGCTCGGCTTCCGCGTGCCCGGCCTGGACGACCTGCGGTTGCAGGCGTTCGCCACCGCCACCAGCGACGTCATCACCGAACTCGACACAGCGCACGGGCACACCGTGGTCTACGGCCCCGCCCCCGCCCCGATCGATCCCCTTCCCTGACCCGCACGCGGGCGAGCCGACCGCGGCTCGCCCGCACCGAAGGAGCACCCAGTGCCCGAGCCGTTCGTGCTCACCACCCCCTCCGGCCTAATCACGGTCACCGTCCAGCCGTGGACGGCGGAGCAGCGCGCCACTGCCGTCCACGAGATTCGGCAGATCGTGGACTCCCTCACCGCCGCGTTCCTCCGGCCCACCGACGACGTCGTATGCGCCCGCTCAAACGGTCCGCTCACACCCCGCGACGAGCACGAGGTGGCGCGGTTCCGTGAGTTCCTGACGCAGGCGCCGAAGGTAGGCCAGGACACCGCGTACGAGCAGGTGTACGGCACCGCCAAGGTCACCGGCGGCACGTTCACCCTCCACATCGGCGGGCTGGTCTCCCCTGCCCTGCCGTACGACGCCACCGGCGAGCAGTACAACGCGGCACGGGACGAACTTCTCGAACGCGCCGAGCGCGCACGGCAGGAGAAGACCCATGGCTGACGAGAAACCCGAACTGAACGAAGCCCTGAAGGGATTCAGCGAATCACTCGCCAAATCCGTCGAGTCTCTTGCCCGCGTTGGGCAGCTCTGGCGCGCCCAGGGCGCGTTCGGCTGGATGCTCCGCGGCGACATCGAGCAGGCCCGCACGACCCTGGAGAGCCTTCCGGCTGACCGGCTTCCGGAGATCGCCATCGCCGCAACCACGCTGGCGTCCCTCGCCGAGGAGATCGCCGCCCGCACCCCACCGAAATAGCTTCCCGCTCCACCCCAACCCATCCGAAGGAGACACCACATCATGACCTTCGCCCAGCTCCTGCACCTGCTGGACCTCACCCCCGAACAGTGGGTGCAGCTGTTCCTGCACCACCCGATCCGCACCCTCGAGCAGCCGACCACGGCGTTCATGGCCCCGCTCGGCCGGTGGTACTGGTGACCATCACCGCCACCCCACCACCGGCCACCGGCGAAACACCCACCCGGGACACGGTCCGCCACTGGTTGCAGGTCATCGGCTACATCCTGGTCATCGTCGGCGGCGTGGCCATCGGGTTGCCGCTCGCGGTCCTGCTGATGTGGAACCTCACCCTGCTACTCGGCTCGGTCGCCGCGGCCGGGGCCGGCATCGTGCTCGGCGCCGCCCTCCTGGCCGGTGTCGTCTGGTACGCCCTGCGTGGCTGACCAAGCCACCCCCGGCCCGCCACCACCCCGACTGCCCGGCGAGTTCGTCGTCCGCCTGGTGGAGGCATACCAGCGGCATTACCAGCATCTGCCCCTCCTCCACGCGGACGACGTGCTCCCCCTCCTCCGCGGTGACGACCGCGAATACGCCGCCGCTGAAGCCCTGCTCAACGCTGACCGCGTCTACTACCCCGAAGGACCATCCGCGTGACGCTCCCAGATCCCGAGGTGATCGAGGTACCGGCCCGCTGCCCCGAGTGCAGCCTGTACGTCGACGCCCCTCATGCCTCCTCACGCAATCTGTGCTCGACGTGCCGGTCAGACGAGATGCCGCGCCCCGATGTCGCGGGCGCTGTGTTTCGGGCGGGACCACCACCCGTGACCGCGCCGACGCACCCCGGCGTCGAATTCACCGCCACCGAACGCGCCCTACTGCGCCGCATTCCCCAGCACATCGGGCACTGCATCTCCAGCCCAGAGCACGGCATCGCATACCTGCGTGACGGCCACCTGGGCGGCGGTGGCGGCGAATTCACTACCGCTGGGGCCGTGCTGCTGCACTACCAGTGCACCCGCACCGCCATAGAAGGCCAGTGGCACGACTGGATCCCGGTCGCCTGGGCCGGACCCGACGATATCCGGCCAACTGGTACGCCGATCATGTTCCGCGAAGGCGCGCTGCTGCGTGAAGCCCGCGTCAGCTACACGCGGCTGCACCGCTGGTGCGAATCGCTGCCCGCCGACGTACGAGCCCAAGCGACGGTGCGGTGGCGCACCTACCCGACCAACTCCCGCGACATCGGCGCCCTGGTCCGACTCACGTTGCAGCAGTTGGCCGACCCCGCACCCGCCACCGAACTCACCCTCTTCAACCTCCAGGAGCCCGCCACATGATCCCCCGCATGCTCATCGCACTCGCCGTCGGTGTCGCCACTTCGTTGCTGATCTCGTGGCCGTGGTGGCTCCTGACTGTGCTACCGATCGCCGTGCTGATCTCCGTAATCCCTATTCCCGCACGGGCGTCCCGCACCAGCGACAAAGCCCCCTGCCAATCGCTGATGAAAGACCTCGGCCACCTGGCCGGTGAGCACCGATTCCTGCGCCACACAACCGCCGAGGGCGACGTCTGCTACTGCGGGTGGCGCGACCAGAACGAACCTCACTGCTACCACCAGGCGCAGATGCTGCTCGGCGAGTTCGACATCCGCCGCAAAGAGGAGGCTGACCGATGATTTCCCTGTGGTGGTCGTTCACCCTGACCACGATCGGCGTCGTCGGCCTGGTCCTGGTGTATCGCTCCCAATCCCTGATCGGCCCCGGCATCGGCCTGGCCGTGCAGGGCCTGTGGATCGCCTACGCCATCGCGACCCGGCAGTGGTGGTTCCTGCTATCCGCGTTCACCTACGGCGGCGCGAACGTCTACGGCATCGCCAAGCGCCGCGCGGCGGTCCGGGCTCAGGGCGAGACCACACCGGCCCCCATTGCCTGGCTTATCGCCCGCGAGTGGCGTGATGGACTAGCCCGGATCGCCGCCAATCCATGCTCCAACTGCTCCGGCGTGTATACATGCCGCGACATCCACCGCGCGGATCAAACGCATTGGTGCAGCGGCTGCATCGCCCGTGACGCCCTGAACTCCCCGATCCCCTCGTGGTCACCCGAGACGGCCGCCGAGATGGGCGCAGCTATCGAGCGGGACGAGTTCAACCGCTTCTGGAACGCCGTCGCCTCCGCGCTGACCACGTTCTGTGTACGCAACGGCTACAGGCGGCCCTACTTCTCCGAACGCAACCGCACCGCGGCCCAAGCCTGGCGCGCCCTGCACCCCGACAGCACCCTCGGCGCGGCCACCCTCACTCCCACACGCGAGGAGTCCGACCGTGGCTGACTGGATAGACCACCTCGTGAACTGGCAGATCCAGCAGGGCATACGCCGCGGCGAATACCAGCCCCAGCAGAAACCGCCAGCGGTCCGCAGCGTCTCCTACTCGGTGCTCGCCGGTATCCGCCGCCTCACGAGAGGCCGCACCCGATGACCACCCCATCCACGCCCGTGGAGATCACCATCTACGGCCAGCCTGGTTGCCAGCAGTGCCGCATGACCACCCGCCACCTCGACCGGCTTCGTGTCGAGTACACCTACCGCGACGTTACAAAAGACCAGGATGCACGCGACATCGTGACCATGCTCGGCTACCTGACGCTGCCGGTCGTCGTCGCCGGTGACGTGCACTGGTCCGGATTCCGGGACGAGCGACTCGACCGGCTCGCCGAGATTTACGCCGCCGCACCCGATATCGCTCCCCTCGAATCGGCGGCCGTGGCCACGCTCACCGAGGCCGACGATGCCTGAACGCATCCAACTCAAACGCGCCGCAGGATGGTGCAAACCACCCGGCGCAGTGGTCGTCGCCCGACCGTCGAAGTGGGGCAACCCCTGTCGCTGGCAGCCGGGCCCGATCACGGACCCCGCCACCGGCGAGGTCACCGAATGCACCCCGGCCGATGCTCGCCGCATCGCGGTCGACGGATTCCGGAACATGCTTGCCGACCCGGAAGCACGCGCCATCAACCGCTACCCATCCGATGAGGAGATCCGCGCCGAGCTGCGCGGCAAAGACCTCTGCTGCTGGTGCCCCCTCGAGGACGAGGACGGCAACCGTGTCCCCTGCCACGCCGACGTGCTACTCCAGCTCGCGGCCGGGGAGGAAATCTGACATGCCGCCTCGTCTAGAACTTGCCGCACAGACTTTCGGCGACCTCACAGTCCTTGAGCGCTCGCACCAAGACAAGTTCCGTGCATGGGTGTGGCTGTGTTCATGCAGATGTGGGCGACACGTCCGCGTTCGTGGCGCTACTCTGACCGCTGGTCGCACGTCCGCGTGCGCGTCGTGCGCAGTAAGCCGCGCACAAACGACACACGGCGGAACCGCGTCCCCGCTCTATCAGCGCTGGCGGGCAATGCTCGGCCGCTGCGAGAACCCCAACCACCGGGGATGGGAGAACTACGGCGGGCGCGGAATAGCCGTCTGCTCACGGTGGCACTCGTTCGAACAATTCGCTGCCGACATGGCCAGCGGATTCGCGCCTGAGCTTGAACTCGATCGCATTGATCCAGACGGCCACTACAGCCCAGACAACTGCCGCTGGGCCACCCGGACAGAGCAGCAGAACAACCGCCGCAACAACCACCGCGTCGAATTCTGTGGACAAACGCGGACTGTCAAGGAATGGGCCGCTCTGCTCGGGCTCAAGGCCAACACTCTGCTGTATCGCCTACGTCGCGGATGGCCCATTGAGCGCGCGCTCACTGAAGGTGCCCGGCCCGACGTCCTGCTCCAGCTCGCGAACCCCGAAGGATAGTCATGACCCTCATCCGCATCTACGTCCGGTCCAACGGCGCCGAACTCGACGTGCGCGAGGAAGAGACCGTGTCGCTGCAATCCGAGCCCGAGACCGCCCGTCTCGCGCGGATGATGCGCACCGTCCTCGGCAAGGTCGAACGCGCACTCGGATTCGAAACGCGCGACGGAACACCAGGAATCACCGTGCACCGCGTGCCCGCCGATCTGCTCAGCAAAATCCAGAGTGTCGACCTCTCTGCACTCACCATCACGCCCGAACCCGCGCCCGCCCAGGTGCCGGAACTTCCCGCCCCTACCGGACGCCGTCCCAACGGCGCACCCTTCTGGCGCGTCCTGTCTCGCGCGATTCCCGAATACGCGTCAGTGGGTATCGGTGATCCCGACGCCGAAGGCAACCCCCGAATCAGCATCGCAGTCGAACCTGGCGATTGGTCCCGCGATGACGCACGCTGCATCGCTCACGCGATCCTCGCCGCGACCGACTGGAAAGAGGACAACCCCGATGCGTAAGTGGTTGGCGGGCTGGGCTGGTCAGCTCTCCGCCTGGTTCGGGCGCCTGGCTGACCGGCTGTGGCCGCCCTACCCGCGCCGAATCCGCGACCAGGAGAGCCGCCCATGACGCACTGGCACAACGCAGAGCACTGGACCCACCTCCGGCCTCCACGCCGCAACGTCAAGCCCACACCGAACCAGCGCGCCATCCTCCGGCTGCTCTCCGACGGGAACCCCCGCACCGGCCGCGAAGTGAAGACCGCGACCAGGCAAGACAACGTGGCCGTACGCAACCGGCTGAAGGCGATGGCCATGCGCGGCTGGCTGTTCGCCGACACACCACCACCGAAGGGCCACATCACCTACCGCATCACCGGCGCCGGCCGGACCGCCCTGACGAAGGTGGGCGGCGACTGATGGTTTTGCCAGGTGTCCGCATCTACGACGAGATCTGCACCATCGAGGGATGCGACCTACCGCACCGATCCCGCGGCTGGTGCAGCAAGCACTACGCCCGCTGGTATCGAACCGGTGACCCGCTCACCGTCCGTCCCTCATCCCCACCGCCACCACCCAAACGCGGCCCCCGGAAACCCCGGGTGCCGTGCTCGGTAGACGGATGCGATCGGGTCGCGGTCTCACGCGGCTGGTGCACAAGGCACTACCAGCACTGGTACGCCTACGGCGACCCCGTGAAACCCGCACCACGCAAACCCCCCACCCCGCAGACTCACTGCAAGTACGAACACCCGCTGTCGGGCGACAACATCCGGGTTCACAAGCGGCCCGACGGAACGTCTCACCGGATCTGCCGCGCATGCGAGAGCAGAAGGTCGAAGGAGTACTACCAGTCTCGGCGCCAGCTCCGTGAGGCCCGCCGCCGCTGCACCCCTGACTCGTAGCTTCCGGACATGGGCAGCAACACCAACGAACTCACCTGTACCACGTGCGGGAAACCAGCATTCCCCGACCACCCCGACAGTCACCCTTTCACCTTCGCCATGGCCGAACCCGTCACAACGGACCAGACCGACATGCAGCAGGCGGTCCGCGACGCCTTCGAGGCGGGATACCTCGCAGCCGAACAGTGGTGGGCGGACGCGCACCCGTGCTGCCACGAGAGCGACCAGGCGGAGCGAGACAACGCATTCACCACCTGGCGCACAAAGGACCGCTGACATGAGCACTACACCCCGCGCAGCTACCGACTGCCCGGACTGCCGAGACTTGATCGACAAGTACGGGGCGCCGGACCGCTCATGCGACACCCACTGGCAGGAAGACCACCCCGGCAGCACACGCACGTCCATCACCTTCACAGACGTCAACGTCAACCACGACACCTTCGAACTCCTCACCGGTGTGCGCGACTTCTCTGCGTATAGAGGGGGTGCGGGGTGACGACTCCGAAGGATCCGAAGGCGACGCGGCCGCGGCGGGGGAAGGCGCGGGCGACTCCGGATGAGATGGCGCGGCAGCAGCGGTGCGCGGATCTGGCGGTGCAGGGGCTCACCTATGCGGAGATCGCTGTGGAGGAGGGGTACGCCAGCGAGTCGGGGGCGCGGGCGGCGGTGCACGCGGTGTTCCGGCGTGCCGCGACGGACGCGGCGGATGTGCTGCGGCCGAAGATCGAGGCCCGTGCGGAACTGTTGTGGACCGCTGGGCTGCAGGTGATGCGGGACGGCCGGGACGAGGGTGACCTGGACAAGTTCAAAGCGGGTGCGACGGTGGCGGATAGGGCGCTGGCCCGCCTGATGCGCTTGTACGGGCTGGATCAGCCGGTGGTGGAGGTGAACGTCGGCGGTGAGTCTCTCGACTCGTTGAAGGCGCAGTTCATGCGGATGCTCGACGGTGACGTGGTGGACGCGGAGCTGGTGAGTGCCGGCGACCCGGCTGTTCGCGAGATCCCTGGGGAGTGAGTGCCGGTGCCTACCTATGGGAGTCGCGGTGACCTGGGGAGAGTCTCCGGAAAATCGGTCCGAGACTCCCGGGGTGCCTACCGGATGCAGGGGCGGCGGCCGATCCCGCAGCGGTATCGGGTGCGGCCGGGCGACACGGTGGCGTTGATGGAGTGCCGGAACCCCCAGTGCCGGGCGCCGTTCGATCCGCGGTTCGAGGTGCCGCGTGACCGGTTGTGTGTGGAGTGCCGTAAGGCGCAGCGGGAGGCGACACCGGTCCTGCCTGGCCTGGAGTCGCTGGAATGATCCCATTGACGGCACACGCCTATGTGTGTACTGTTGAGCGTGTTCGACGGAATTGGCCGTCATCTCACCGGAAGGAGCCGGATGTGAATCCCGTATTGCACCGGATCACCGACAGCATCTACTTCGACGAGGCCCTCGTGTTGCTCACGTTCGGCGCGACGTACGCGATCGGGGCGTGGTTGGTATGACCCTCCCCCGCGACCGCAACGGCAACATCATCCCCGCCGACGACTGGGAAAAGATCTGCGCCGCCCTGTTCAACGGCGCATCCCCCCAGCGGGCCACCCAGATCATGGTGACCGCCGAGATCAACATGCGCCAGCGCCAGGCGCGGGAAGCGCAGCAGCCCGAGCAGCCCGGCGGCGCACTCCGGGACGAAGCCGAGGACCGGCGCATCAACGCCGTTGTCGACAAGTTCAGGAGCGAAGCCCAGCAGCGCCGCATCGAAGCGGCCCGCGCGGGACGCAGGAAGGTGCTCGCCCGCAAGCGAAGCGCCTAACCCCGACCCCCGGCCGCGTTCCTCGAACCAGCGCGGCCGGGCCGGTCGTCGCCCCGATTACCCCCTGCGTCGGCGACGACCACCCCTCCAGCGACGGCCCCCGAACCACGGCGCGGAGGGAAACACCGCCAAAACACCCACTACCGAAGGAATCCACCGTGATCGCTACCCGACCGCCGCAGACCGGTGGACGCCACCGCGCCCCCGAACCGCCCCGCCCCCGGCACGCCGTCCTGGTCATGTTCCTGTGGGTCGTGGTCGTGGCCGGGTGCAGCCTCGCGCTGGTCCTGCTCTGACACCGGAAGGGACACGCACCATGGAACATGCTGATATCGAGCGGATAGCCGCGGATGTTGTATGCGCCCACCTCACAGAGGAAATCGAGTACGGCGCCGTCTACGAACGTGACGATTGCTACGACATCCCCGAGAGCGACTTGAAGGCCATCCACCGCCGAGCTGGCGAACTGCTGCGCATGGTGGCCGACCAGTTCACCGCGCCAGCTCCAGAGCCCGACCATCTCAGCGCCGATGCCCTGCTCGAGGACGGCGCGACGATCACGCTGGAGTACTGGCCCGGCGAGGCTGGGCAGATGAGCGAGAACGGTGACGTGATCGAGCCGCCGCACGACGGATGGTTCCTCGCCGTAGCCAAGAACAGCGAGGACGGCGAGGACACCGAGATCGGGCACGGCGCGGGCGATTCCGCTGCCGATGCGCTCCGGCGACTGCGTCAGCCGCGGCCGGCCCCGACCCTGGGCCGGTTCGATGACGATCCGCCGTTCTGACAAACTCTAGACAGTACACACATGAGCGTGTATTGTTAAAAGAGTTCGAGGGACAAGCCCTCACAGACCGGATGGAGCCGGACATGGACATCTCTCTCGCCACCGCCCTCAACGCCTTGACCCGCGCTGCCGCGCAGTGGCGGCAGGGGTACGAGGACGGCCACCACAACGGCGGCCACTCCGACGCGGTCGAGCAGGCGTACGAGACCGCGTACGTGGCGGGCGCGACCCAGGCCCAGGCCGATGAGGCGTACCAGCTCGGCGTGGACTGGGGCGCGCTCGCGGCGTAGCCGCTACGGCGGGCCGGGGAGTTGCACCCCGGCCCGCTACATGTTGTCTCGAACCGACCGGTTGACGAGACACACATAGGCGTGTATTGTTTGAGTCATCGGAAGGAAAGCCTTCCCCAACCCGGAGGAGCCGGACATGAGCACCAAGGACCCCCGCCACACCACCACCGCCGACGAGATCGCCACCGTCCGCGCGGCGCTCGGCGTGGACGACGCGAGCATCCGCATCGAGATCTCCCGCACCGGCTGGGACCACGCCACCTGCGAGGTCACCGGCACCCCCGCCGCCGTCGACATCCAGTTCACCGACCGCGCGGACGGCCTCACCTCGATCATGGTCGCCGCGTCCGAGGTCGCCGAGCAGGTCGAGGCCCTCACCTACCGCGACGACGTCGACCTGAGCGAGGGCATCACCCTCGACGTGTCGTACTGGTGGCTCCGCTACGCCGTGGCCGTCCCGGCGGCGGCCTGACCCCCATCCACCAGCCGCCAGGCTCCCCACGGGGCCTGGTGGCTTCCGCCTATCCACGGAGCCCCACATGCCCAACCACCCACCCACCGCCCCGCCCCTGACCGATGCCGAGATAGCGGACCTGATCCAGCACTGGAACGACGGCGGGAGCGTCAACGCCTACCAGCCCGAGATTCACGCGATGGCCGCCGAGCTGCTCGAGCTACGCGCCCGCACCTCCCGGCTGGGGGAATTGCTGCGAACCATCTGGAAACGACGACGGCAATGGCAAACCGACTACGTCGACCTGATATCGGCCCGTGCCCGTATCGCCGAGCTGGAGGGCGAGCGGGACGAGCTCCGGGCCGATGCCGATCGGGCACATGGCAATGCGGGAGCGCTGCACGCACGTGTGATGGAACTTCGGGCGCAAGTGACCGCCCGTGACGCCCGCATCGCCGAGTTGGAGGCTGCGCAGCGTCCCCCACTCGGGTACGTCGTCGGCTGGCAGCACGAGGGCCGGACTCTTCTCGCGTTCGATGAGCTGGAGGTCGGCATCCTTGGTGACCGTGCCCGCGCGTACACCGACCCAGGTGAGGCGCACGAGTTCCTCGCCGAGGTCGCGCCCGAGGACCCTCGTACGCGGTTCTGCGTCTACGAGCTGCGAGAGGCGACTCCGTGAGCGGCTACCCAGAACCCGAGCGCTGCCCCCGCTGCGGTCAGCAGCTGATCGACGGCTGGCATCTGACCCCCTTCCAGCAGGACGCCGACGCCCTCACCAAGACCTGCCCCGCCGACACCGAGAGAGCCACCCCGTGACCATCACACGCCACTCCCTCACCCCATTGCTGCACCGCACCCCATGCCACCATTGGGGCCACCACCCCCCACCAGCGGAGGGGGTACCGGCAGAAGGGGACCACGTGGCCTACGAATACGGCCGCGGCGCCGAGATGCTTCTCGCGCGCCGCTACCTGGGATTGGAACGCGGCGAAATGGCGACTGTGCTGCGCGTACGCGAACAGTCCTACCAGCGGTGGGAGAACGGGCGCGACGCCATCCCCGACGGCGCATGGAAAGACGTAGACGCGTTGTACGCGCGATTCGACCAGCAAGTGGAAGCCCTCATCGCGGCAGTGCCCCCCACTGGTGAGGACCCCCACCCCGTGCGCGTGTGGAGGGGCCGCTCCCCCGAACAACCGTTCCCCGGCCTATGGCAGCGCATCGTGGGTGAGGCCCGCCGGCGCGAACCCCGCATCACCCCGGTCTACCCGGACGACGACGAGTGATCCCATGACGGATGTGTGGGAGCGCGCCGCGCAGCTGCCGCTTGCGCAGCGCCGGGCGTTCGAGGCATGGGCGCGTCAAACGTTGACGCGCCGAGCCGCGCTCGCCGCGTGTTCCCACCCGGCCGACCTCGCCCAACAGATCGACCCCACCTACGTCGCCACCCCCGCGATACGGCTGATGGCCGAGGCGATAGAAGACGCGATGACCACCCGCGGTGCTCGGCTGCTGATCACCTGCCCGCCGCAGGAGGGCAAGTCGACGTTGGTGGCGGTGTGGACGGTGCTGCGTCAGCTTCAGCGGAACCCGGACACCCGCATCCTGATCGCCTCCTACAGTGAGGATCTCGCCCGGCAGGCCAGCCAAGCGGGGCGCAACATCATCTCGGCCTACGGCACCGGCGCCCGAGACCCCCTCACCGGCATTGAGCTCCCCGACCGGCTCGGGCTCGGGTTGGCCGCCGACCGGTTCGCCGCCGGGAACTGGCAGATCAAGGGCCACAAGGGCGGTGTGGTCGCGGTCGGTATGGGCGGCACCATCACCGGCCGCCCCTGCGACATGCTCGTCATAGACGACCCGCTGAAGGGTATGGCCGCGGCGGACTCCCTCACCGAACGCGCGAAGGTGATCGCGGGATTCCAAGGCGACCTGACCACTCGTCTCGCGCCGGGCGCGCCGATCATCCTGATCCAAACCCGCTGGCACGAGGCCGACCTCGCTGGGTTCCTGCTCGCTGAGCACGCGAAGAAGTGGACCCACATCAACATCCCAGCCGTCGCCACCGCGGGCGTCCGCGACGCGCTCGAACGGCCGGAGGGCACGCCGCTGGAGTCGGCGCGCGGCCGCACCGCCGAGGACTGGGCCGACATCCGCACGGCGGTGGGCGAACGCGTCTGGGCCGCCTTGTATCTCGGGTCGCCGTACCCGCTCGGCGGGACACTGTTCTCGCAAGCCTGGTTCGACCGGTACCGGCTCGCCGCCGAACCCCTGCTGTATCGGCGGCTCGTCACGATCGACCCGGCCGAGACCGGCAAGGGCGACGAAGCGGGGATCGTCGCCGCGGGCCTGGCCGGTGACGGCACGGTGGTGCTGTCGCAGGACTGGTCGGGGCAGCTGTCGTCGGCGCAGTGGCCGCGCCGCGCCTGCCTCCTAGCGCTCGCCTACGGCGCGACTGAGGTGGTGTTCGAGGCGTACAGCGCACCAACCACCTACGCGGCCCTGCTGAAACGCGCCTACGACGACCTGGTGGTCGAGGCCGCGGGCGCCGGCGGTGTGGTCGAGGGTGTCCGGGTGCCGCCGTATCGGCCGTTCCACATCAATCCGTGGAAGGGCAGCGGTAATGCGTTGGTGCGGTCGACGGGGTTCCGGCACGCGACGAGCGTCGGCCGCTGCCGGGTGGTGGGGCATCAACTCGCCACGCTGGAGGCGCAGGCAGTCCGCTGGCAGGAAGGACAGCACCAGCCGGACCGGGTGGCGGCGGGCACGATCGCGTTCGACGTGCTGTCCGGTGGCGGGGAAATGGCGATGGCCAGCCCGGACACACCGTGGGGTTCGATGCCGGACGGACTGCTACCCAGCCGTTGACGATACACGCCCAAGTGTGTAGTATTGGTGTTGTTCGAGGGATAAGCCCTCACCCAACCGGAAGGCCGGACATGTCAGTTCCCGACTCCCCCGCTGCCCAGGACTTCGCCGCCCACCCGAGCGACGCCATGACCGAACCCGTGCTGTGCGAGCAGCACGACGGCGTGCACGAGTTGGCCGCTGATTGCGTGTGGCCGCACAACTGGGCCCCGAACGGCCGCACGTGGGCCGACGGCACCGCCGAATGCCCAGACCGTCTGGAGTGGGGTCCCGAACGGCCCTAGGACCACCCGAATGGTGGCTGGTTCCCCGCATCAACGGCGCTGCGGTCGGGAATCAACGGCGATCCCATCGCGAACCAGCCACCACACCCAGACCACCGAGTTCGACGGACCAAGCCGTCACACATCCGGAAGGCCGGACCCATGACCCTGTTCACTACCCCGCAAATCACCGAGGACGCCATCGTCGGCAGCGCCGACGGCCGTATCTGCCTCCAGCTCGTGGAGCTGCTCGGCGGTCGCCCCGGCCGAATCTGGCTCGTGTACAACCACCGCCAGCCGGTGGTGCGCAGTGAGTACTACGTGGAGGTGTTCAACCTCGGCACCCTGTCGTGGCAGCGGCTCCACGAAATCCAGCCCGGCGCCGTCGGTCTCGTCTTCCCGAGCGATATCCCTGCCCGGATGCAGGAACTCGCCGACCAACTGTTCACCGCCGCAAACGCGGTCCTCGCCGCCGCCGAGACGGCCGAGCGCCGATAGACCCGAGGGGAACCCATGACCACGTTCGATGAACTGATGGACGCGCAGGCCCGCGTCGTCGCAATCGCGATCGCCAACTACCCGTGCCCCTGCCACCCGATCGACACCGCGGCCGAGTTCCGCGCCGAGTTCGAGCGCCAGGCCCACAGGGCGTACGGACCGATCGCACAGCACGTGATCGACGCCGAGACCCGACTCGGCTTGATCGCCACCATGTTTGCCATTCGCACCAACTGACCGCCCCGGCCCGCCACCACCCGGTGGCGGGCCACCTGACGGACCGAGCCGTCACCAACCCGGAAGGAACCGGAACATGTTCAACCACAACACCACCGCGATCATCGATGGCCTCGACCCCAAGACGCTCACCCCGGAACTGAACGAGACCGTCGCGCTCCAGGTCGCTATCTGCGCGCTCGGCTCCGACGCGCCGCGCGACGCCGGGTACGCGCCCGCCACCGCCCCGCATCCCGATTTCATGCGCCTCCTGGCGCTCGACCCCGCCGCCCTCCCCGCCGTCTGGGCACCCGCGTCCGATCCCGACAGCCTGCCCTTCTACGCCTTCCCCTGGGCCGTCTGATGCACATCACCCCCTGCAACCTCGGCCCGATCGACTGGCAGCGCCCATTCGCGTCACCCATGCGCAAGGTCGCGACGTGCGCGTGCGGGATCGGATTCTCCGCACTCGATGAGACCGGGGTCCGAGACCAGTACGCCGAACACCTGCTCATCGAGCGCCCCCCGGCGGAGGTGTTGGCCCGCGACGTGCCGACCTTGGCCGATGTGCAGAGGTGGCCGCACTTCTTCATAGGTGGTCCCGGCGTTCGGCACGCACGGGCAGCCCGCTGCCCCCACAACAAAGAACTCACCATGCTGTTCACCTGCCCCGGCTGCATCGCCGAGCACAGAAAGAAACCGGACATGACCGCCCCCACCCATGACCAGCAGGCCAGCATCTCCCCCATCACCGACACCCTCGGCCGCATATGGGTGTTCTGCCCCGATGGGGAATGGCGTTCCACCGAGTGCGGGCAGGGCATCAGCTGGGACCGCCTGATGCGCTCACCGCTGTCCCAAGCTGAGCGAGACCGCATCGAATCGCGCCTGAATCCCGCCGAATCCGCCGACCTCGAGCATGACGCCGCAATGCTCGCCGCCCTCGCCAAGGGAGTCACAGATGCGGACGCGTACGCCGACCGCTGGATCGAAGTCGCCGACACCCTCACCGCCTATCGCGATGCGGGTGTCAACCTCCCCGAGACGCCGAGCGGTCACGAGGAATGGTTCTTCACCGGCGCGGTGCGGATGCCGTTCGATCTCGACGTGATGCGCGACGAGCTTGCCGCCCTGTCCGGTCTGATCACCAAGGCCCACACCATCGCCGCCCTGTACCGGCGTGAGGCCCGCCGCCTGGACGACGAGTACGCCGCCGTCGCTCCCGACTGATCACCCATCCGGCCCGCCCCGCCACCCGCGGCGGGCCGGACCGTCACGGAGGAAACCCATGCCCGAGCAACTGGGGCCGCCCGCGCCCCGCCCCTGCGAGTCCTGCCCGTACCGCTGCGACGTACCTAGCGGCGTAGGGGCCGCAGAGGAAATGGAGAAGGTCACCCGCCGCCGTCCTGACATCACCCTCTCCGAAGCCATCAGGGACGCGTTCCGCGGGTGGAACTCCTGCACTTGCGGCTCAGCGGACTGCGACCATTTCACCGAGTAGCGGTTGCGCGGTCGGTGTCTACCGTCCGCGCCATGGCAACCACCCTGCTCGCCCTGGCCCTGTACGTGCTCACCGTCGCCCGCCTGAGCCGGATCATCACCAACGACAAGATCGGCGAACCAATACGAGACTGGTCGATCGCGCGATGGCCCGAGGGGTCCATGCTGCGGTTCATGTTCTGGTGCGCCTGGTGCATGGGCTGGTGGTTCGCGCTCGCGCTGGCCTTCCCCGCGGCGCTCGTGGCCGGTTTGCCGTGGTGGTGGGGGTTCGGGTTGTGGCCGGCGGCGTCGTATCTGGTGGGTTTCCTGTCTCGGTACGAGAAGGACTGACCCGTTGACAGTACACACATAGGCGTGTATTGTTGGATGTGTTCGAGGGACAAGCCCTCACCGCACCGGAGGAGCCGGGCATGAGCATCTACACCTTCCAAATGCTGGACGACAACGGCAATCCCACTGGCGGCACCATCGTCACCTCCGACGAGACCGAGGCCAACGAGATGGCCGAGTACTACCGCGCGAACCGCCGCAACTTCACGCTGACCACCGCCCTCGCACCCGCCGACGTCCTCGGGGCAGAGTTCCTCACGGTGTACAGCGAGAACGGCGAAGGCTCTTTCGGCATCATCCACGCCGCCACCTGCCCGCACGCCACCCCGGACGGCACCCAGCGCATCTGGGCAACCACCCCGGCCGCCGCCGTGCGGGGATCGATCGCGCAGTGCTGCAAGGACAACGAGGGCCACATGCTGGACCTGGCCCGCCGCGCGGGCGAGGTCTGACCCCGTGAGGGCCGCCCAGACTGGGCGGCCCTCACCCATATCCCCCGACGGATCGAGCCGTCACCCAACAACCCGGATGGAGCCGGAAATGAACACCTACACCCCCGCACAGGTCACCGCAGCCGACGAGCTGGCGCACGCCAACGCCCACCTGATGGACCTCCTCGACCACGAACCCATCACCTACGGCGCGGCCTACGACCAGTGGCAGAAAGAGTTCGACGGCGCGTACACCGCGCACGAGACCGCCGAGTCCCTGTACCGCAGCCTGTTCCCCGGCGACGCCCCCACCGCGTTCGACGTCCTCACGCATGCCCCGCTGACTGCGCTGCGGCGCGCGTCCCTGCCCGGTGTCTGGACGACCGGTGACAAGCGGTTCCTCGCCGCCCCGTACGCGAAGCGGAACACCAGGGCCGGACGCTGGACCGTCGAGTACTGGGCGCGCGGCGTCCTCGAGGACACCCCACGCCCCACGGTGAAGCTCGTCGCCACCGACCGCGAGCACGTGCAGCAGCTGATCGACCAGATCACGTGGGCCACGACCGACGGTGCACGCCCCGCCGACATTGTGACGCGGTGAGAGCAACCACCCGCGACGGCCGGACGTTGGAGGAGATCCCAGCCAAGGCCGTCACCGGCGACCAGGAGACCGCGGTGCGGCGCCTGGTCGCTTCCCACGCCGAGGACAGCGACGAGGAGCACGCCCTCCTCCAGATGCTCGGCATCCCCTCCACGCCGTCGTCCGTCGGCGTCCCTGATCCCCGCCCGGCGAAGTCGAGCGGCACCCCGAAGAGAAGGAGACAGAAGACCCAATGACTTCCGAATGCCGAAGCCCGGTGTGCGCGGCCGGTCGGCTCGCGCCGATCGCACTGATCACGGTCGGCGTACTGAACATCCCGATCGAGTTCGGGCTCGTAACGATCCCGACGTGGGTGGCGGTGGTGATGCTGTCCATCATCATCGCCGGAGTCGTTACCTTCGCGGGCCACTGGCGGCTCTGCAACCACTGCTATGGGCCGCTGCCGGTGGACGGCCCGACCGACGGCAGTCGAGCGTGGGGGCTGCGCACTCACGGCCTGGCGTGGCGCGTCCTGCGCGTCGGCTTCTTCTCGGTGATCGCGGCCATTGTGGTGGCGCTCATGGACAAGTTCGTCACGGTCTCACTGGACTGGATTACCGCCGCATTCCTCAGCGTGGCCGTCCTGTCCGTCGGCGTAGAGATGGCGGTGAGCGTGCTTCACCGCTGCTCGTGGTGCCCGATCTGTCACCCCGACGACAAGCGGGACAACCGGCCGACCGCCGCCAATGACGTCGAATGGCCCGGCACGATCTAACGCGGTCACCCGAGAACGCCACCACACGCCATCTGTCGGCGTGTGGTGGCGTTTTTGTCGGTTGGGGCTGGTAGACACTGCCCATGTCTGCTCAAATCCGGTTCGCGCGCCTGGCGCTGGACCAGGTTGCCGCCGAACTGGACGGCACAGCGCTACGCAACGGCTATCTGACCTCGGAGCGCATGCGGTTCCTCGCCACCAAGATCCGCGACTCCCAGCAGGTGTACGACACCGCCCTCGAAACCGCGGGCCCGCAGTGACCGACGAACACCTGATGAGCGCCGAACAGCAGGCACTCGTGCGTGCCGTGGTCGACGGGATCAACGCCGCCGCCCGCCCGGTCACCGCCCCGGAACTCGGCCGCTATCTGGCCGGTCGAATCACACCGGCGCCGGAGCCCGGGGACGTGGAGACGGTGCTGCGGATCCTGGATCTGCCCGCTGTAGCGTTCGAGCGCGGCGAAGCGCCCGGGGTCGTGCTCGCGCGCATCCTGGATGTGTTGGAAGCCGCGGCCGCAGGAGAGCACTACACACCCCCAGACCAGGATTCGCGGTACTGAGATTCGATGGAACCGGGACGCGCGTTGATGCGTCGAAACCTGCATGACCTTCGAACTGCGTCCCGCACCGAACCCGGAACCGCCCCTCGGCGGCCCGTACGACGAAGAGAAGGCCGCCCGATCGTGGGCTGCCTTCCTGGCGCAGCGGCACGGCGACGCAGGCGAGGAGCACCCGGACAGGGTTACGCGGTAACGCCGATCGGCACATTCGCGGCGGGGGGTGTCCCCTAGGCTGTCGGAATGGCAACCCCGAGTGTGTGGACCGTGACTACAACCACCCCCACCGAAGACGCTGCCCAATCCATCGCTCGCGCCGCGGTAGCGGAGAAGCTGGCGGCGGGTGCGTTCATCACCGGGCCGATCAAGTCGGTGTTCTGGCACCTCGGCGAGTCCGGTGAAGGCCAGGAATGGCGCGTCGAGTTGCGAACCTCCCACACCACTCGGGACAAGCTCGCCGCCCGGGTCAAGGAGCTGCATCCGTGGGACAATCCAGAGCTGACCGGCCAGCCCATCGCATGGTGCCCGGATGAGTACGCGGACTGGGTGGACCGCTCTACAAGCGCGCCGGAGTAGGAACCTGCGCAGTGGCTGCCCGCGCCCACAGGTCGTCTCCACCGGGGATCCCGACGGTCCGCCGCGCGACCTGCCGCACCCGCGCGAGTGGCCGCACTGATGCGACCTTCCCGGCCAGCGTAAGCGCATCCTCCGTGATCGACAGCGCCTCCTCGGCGTTGCCTGCGTCAAGGTGAGCATCAGCGAGCCAGGTCATGTACAGGGCTTTGTCCCGTGTCCACGGATCGGGGTACGAGCCCAATGCACGTTGCAGCGGCGCCATCGCCTTCTCCGGGTTGTGCAGGACGGCCCAAACGCGGCCGACCATGATGTCCAGCTCGTCGCGGGTCATCCACGCAAACCACTTCGCTGCCGGGCGCGACGCTTCGCTGTCGAGCGCGTCCGCCGCAGCATCGAGGGCACGGGCGGCGTTGTCGCGTTCGCCGATGGTCGCCAAAGACCAGGCACGCCGAGATTCGAGCAACGCTCGAGCCTGCGGGGGAGCGTCCGGGCCAAGGGCAGTACAGGCGGCGTCCGCTGCTGACACGGCGTCGCGGTCACCGGTGGCGTACGCGGTTTGGATGAGCGCGTTAGCGGCCAGCTCCAGGTTGCCGGCCTCGGTCGCGGCGCGGTGGCTGTAGCTGTACAGGCTAAGGGCGTGGTCGGGGAAACCAGCGTCGAACGCTGCCCAACCAGCCTGTTGCGCCTGCTCTCCCGCGAGTTCGGTCAACTGGACTCGTATTGCGCTGCTGTGGTTGGCGTGGCGGAGAACGTGCTCGGTTCTGGCGAGTTCGGAGAAGTACAGGTGGAAGGTGTCGCCGCCGCCGATGAGGTTGTCGAGGTCTTGCAGGCGGGTGAACTTGTGGCGCATCTCGTCCAACTCCGCTGCCCCGACGCGGTTGGGTGCGGCGGCGGTGGTGAGCGGGATGGACATCCCGGCCAGCGCTAGAAAGTCTCTGCGTTTCGTGGCTTCATCCTTCTCAGCGTCGCGGCGGGTTCGTTTCGGGTACAGCCCGATCTCTGATTCCGACCCCGCCTTTAACACTGCCATGAGCGCCTGTCTCGTCGCAGTGCGAGGCCATCGGATTTCACCACGCTCGATCCGGCTGATCGCCTGCGCATCGACGGCGGCTCGGTGGCCAGTCGCGTTTTCGATCTCGGCACACACCAGTGCGGCCAGCTCGGCATGTGTCCAGTCGTGAGCCAGCCTGCGAGATTTGAAAAGCTCGTTCAACTCTCTCTCCAGAGTTCGAGCGTTATTTGCCTACAGTTTTGCGCTGTCGATCAATCCTCGCAGCGACAACCCTGAAAGTGGCCCTCGGCGCCGGGTGAGCCCTCCCTCATCAGGGCACACCACCGGCGTCTGTGACGCCGCCGGAGGGTAGCGAAAGCCCCCGGCGCCGGGCGCCTTCCAATCGAGGAGAACGGGAGCCGCGCGGGATGGGAGAGGCAGACAAGGTCCGGCTGTCAAAGGTCGGGCAGTGGGAAACCATCGACGGCACACCGTACGGGCCGCTGACGCGGGTGCGGTGTCCGGACGTCGAGCACTGCCTACGCCTGGCCCCCTACGAGGACGGCCGCATCGGGCCGCACGACCGCAACCAGCCCGGCACCTGCCGCTGGGTCGGAACCGCGGTCGTGGATGACCGTCACGACATCCCGCGCGAATACCTGATCAACCTCGCTCCGGTCACCGGGATAGACCGGAGGCGCTGGCTGGGCGGGGGCGCAGATGCTTAAAGCCGCAGTGCATTACGTGGACGACGCCACCACCGTGCTGGAGAACCCGATTGCGCGAGTCCGGTTCTACCGCAACGTGTGCGGGCTGCCCGCGTGCATCGATCCGTCGCTGGGCCGAATCTCGTTCTGGTCGGGCAGTATCGGCGCGATCACTCTCCCGGCTCAGTTGGGCGCGCAGGTGAAGAACCACATGCAGCAGACCGGGGCGACGGCCGGGCCGGTCGTGTCGCATCCGCGGTCGAAGCGCTGGACGTTCATCATCCGCCCGGACGTGCCCGATGATGTGCCGTTGTTCGCGGAGATGTTCCGGCTCAACGTCACCCTTGTCCCGCCTGGGGCGGAGATTGCTCTGCCGAGTCCGGTGGATGACGTGCGGGTGTGGGCGCACGCGCCTCGGGATTCGTTCCGGCCGTCGGGGATGGCGGTGATCGAGGCGATTCGTGCGTGTCGACCTCATGGGCGGCCGGTGTTCTACCAGCGGAAACTCGTCCCCGACCAGTAGACAGTACACACACGAGCGTGTATAGTTAGGGGTGTTCGAGGGAGCAGCCCTCAACAAACCGGACGAAGCCGGAACACCCTCCACCTGCTCACCAGGTGGGCCACTGGCGTCGTCCTCTCCCCGGCCGGACATCCCGGACCGGGACCAACAGGGAGGAACCATCATGCGTCACCTCTTCACCGCCGTACTCGCCGGTACGGCACTGCTCAGCGCGGCGGCACCCGTCGCCGCCGCGCCGGTCGTCCCCGCCCGCGCTGAATTCCAGTGCAACCTGGGATTCATGCCGACCAAACCCACCGTGGGTGTCGGCTCGATCGTGGGGAACGCCTGGGCGAAATGCAGCGTCGCCCCCGAGGTGCACCACATGACGCTCACACTGGAGCGGCGCGACGGCGGCGCGTGGGTGTCGGAGGAAATCGCCCACAGCGACAAGATCCCGGCCCCCCGCGAGGTGTACGAGGTCAAGACGCGCTGTATGCCCGGAGTATGGCGTGTCGCGGCCACCGCCAGCGGTAGCCTCGGGGGCACCCCGTTCGCCTTCACGGACTTCAGCATGGAGCGGTTCATCACCGCGCCGGAATGCAAACGATAGGAGCATCCATATGCCCATGACCGCAGGCCGATACGCCGATGCTGGACCGTCGCGCCCGTGGTTCTGGGTGCGTCACGCCGTCGCCGGGCTCGTCCCGGCGCGGCGTGACCCTCGGGACAACGGCGGCGGCTACACCATGCACCGCGAATGGGGCGCATGGACGTTGCGGCCGGTGACCGGGTGGCGGTCGATCCGATGGATCACCCCGCCCGCGCACGCGACCCGCAGCGTGCCCGCCACCGATCGAGACGCAGCGCTCGACTGGCACGCCGAGAAGCTCGGGATTCCTCACTAGAGTCCCGACCAAGGAAGCCCCACCCGAATCCCCTTCCGGGTGGGGCTTCGTCGTGTCCGGGGTGGTTGCACCCCGGCTGTTTACCGTCCGCCGTCGATGGCACAGATCTGGCGGCGCACGAAACCCACCACCCCGGACAGCGTGGAGTCCCCGGTGGCCTCCGCCGTGTCCGGCCTCACCGCGGCATCCGCGCCCGTGCCGCCCGCACGGTGGGGCAAGATCGCCAAAACCAGCGGTGACCGCGGCAAGTGGCAGCCCGAATGCTGGGACATGCTCGACCAGGTCGGCGAACTCAGCTTCTCGATGCTGTGGAAGACCGCCCTACTGAGCCGCTTCCGCCTCGTAGCCTCCGATATCGACCCGGAGACCGGCAAACCCACCGGCAGCACCGACAACGCCGAAGCCAAGAAGATCGTTGCCGCCATCGCGGGCGGCGCGACCGGCCAGTCACAGATGCTGTCCCGCCTGGCCCCTTTGATGATGATCCCCGGGGAGGGGTTCCTCGCGATCATCTACCGCGACGGCGCCGAAGAGTGGCACATCCTGTCGTCGGATGAGATGAAGACCCGCGGTACCGAAGTCGAGATCGAACTGCCCGACGGCAGCAAGTACGTGATGGTGCCGGACGTCGACACGCTGGTGCGGATCTGGCGGCCCGACCCCCGCCGATCCTCGCTCGCCTGGTCGCCGGTCAAGGCCGCCCTGCCGATCCTGCGGCAGATCGTCCGGATGATGCAGAACATCGAGGGCGCGGGCAAGAGTCGACAGGCCGGTAACGGCATCCTCGTGCTGCCCAACGAGATCTCGATGCCGCTCACGCCGCCGCCGACCGGCGCACCGGACCCCGACGCCCCGAACCTGCCGCCGCCCCCGCCGCCCGTTGCCCGGTTCGTGACCGCCGACCAGGTGCGGCAGGCTCTGCAAAAAGCGATGGCCACCGCGATCGAGGACCCCTCGAGCGCGGAAGCGATGGTTCCGATCATCCTCCAGTGCGCCGGCGAATGGGTCGACAAGATCCGGCACATCCGGTTCGACACCGAGGTCAGCGAGAAGGCGCAGAAGGCCCTCGAAGCCGCGGTGCGGCGTCTGGCGATGACACTGGACATGCCGCCGGAAGTGCTGCTCGGCCTCGCCGACCTCAATCACTGGAGCTTGTACGGGGTGGAGGAGGAGGCCGTCAGGTGGCACGCCTCCCCCGAGATGGAAACCATCTGCGACGCCCTCACCCGGGACCTACTGCGGCCGCTGCTGAACGACGGCAGCAACACCGTGATCTGGTACGACACCTCCGACGTGGACGCCGAACCGGACCGGGTGGAGAAGGTGCGGCAGGCATACCTCGACGGGGTCGCCAACGCCGAAACCTACCTGCGAGAACTGGCGTTGGGTGAGGACGCCGGATACGACCTCACCACCCGCGACGGATGGGCGGCGTGGGCCACCGATCAGGTACGCAAAGACGCCGCCCTCGTGCCCACCCTCGCGCCACTCCTGCAACTCCTCGTACCGGCCCTGGCCGACATCGCACCACCGGCCGCCGTCCCCGCCGCACCGCCCCAGGAGCAGCCCGCGATCGAAGCACCGACCAACGACCGCCTCCCGGACACTCGCGAAGCCGCCGCCGTGGCGGTGCGGATGTGCGTCAACGAAGGCCTGCGGCTGGCCGGGATGCGCCGACGGTCCCGCGCCAATCACGCCCTGCTGCGGGACGTTCCCGCGCGCGAGACGCACCGGCATCTCGGGCCGGTCCCGCCCGGCGAAGTGGATCGGCTGATCGAAGGGTGGGAAGAGGTGCTCGACGCCGAAGTGTGCGCGTCAGCGGGCATCCCGCTCGGGCAGTTGCGGGAGCTGGTGCAGGCGCAGTGCCGGGAAGTGCTGACCGCCCAGTCCGCTGTCCTGGTCGGTGCACCGTGAACCAACAACAGCGCGACGACCTGGTGGCCATCCTCACCCTGGAACGGGAGCTGGAGGCCGCTGTGGGGGCGGCGCTGCGGCCCTGGCTGGCGACTGCCCGCGCGGCCGCCCTGCCCGCCCTCGTCGCCGCGGCGATCCCACCCGACCCAGACGCGATCGGCCGCCACGCCGACGCCGAATGGGACCGGGCCGTGGATGAAACGGTGCTGCCCCGTCTCGGTGCGGCCCTGACCCGGCTCCTCGGTGAGAACGCCGACCGCCTCACCGACTGGCGCGCCCAATACCTGGCCTCCGCCCGCACCCGCCTGGCGGCGCTGCCCGCCCGTGCGATCCGCCGTGTTCGCGCCGCCGTCCGGGACGCGGCCGGCGCCACCGTGGACGCTGTGCGCGCCGCGGTGGACACGGCGCTGTCGTGGACGCAGTGGCGATCCGATGCCGCCCTGACGGCCCGCAACGAGGCCGTGAGCGCGTTCAACGCGTCTCGACTGGCCGCCGCCGAGGCACACGCCCGGGAGACCGGTGTGCGCCTCGATAAGCAGTGGATCGCGCTGCACGACAGCGCGACCCGGCACAGCCACATGGACGCGGACCGGCAACGCGTCCCCCTCGATCAACCGTTTCTCGTCGGCGGCGCGCAGCTGATGTACCCGCACGACCCTGACGGGCCGATCGAGGAGACAGCGAACTGCCGCTGCGTCGTCCTCATCCTCAACGCCGCACCCCTCGAACCCGCTGCGCTCACCGCCGCCCACACAGGAGGAACCATGCCCCGAACATTCGAGGCCCTGTTGATCCCGACCGGCGTGGTCGGCCGATCCCAAGGCTGGATGCTGGCGAGCAATGTGCAGCTGGTCGACAGCGCGTTGCCGCTCGCGTTGAAGTGGCAGAAGACCGCCGACCCGGGCCATGACGGCGCGTACACCGTCGCGGTCCTCGAAACCCTCGAGCTGCGCGACGGCGCGGTCTGGGGCACCGGTGTCATGCTCGACACCCCCGAAGCCGCAGAAGCGGCAGCCGAGGTCGAGAAGAAGGTGAGCCGCCCCAGCATCGAACTCGTCGCCCGCAGCGAAGTACTCGCCGATTCCAGCGGCAACCCGGTCAGCATCGAAACCGCCGAGCAGATGTACATGGACGGCGCGGCGATCGTTTCTCGGATCGACGTCGCCGAAATCGTCGCCGCCACACTCGTTTCCGTCCCGGAGTTCCGCGACGCCCACATGATCCTGGGCGAGGAGGCCGACGCCGAACACACGCTGGCGCTGGTGGCCGCCGCCCGCATCGTGGAACCGGACCTCTACCCGGCCGACTTCTTCCAGGACCCGCACCTCACCGAACCCACCCCCATCCACGTCACCGCCGAAGGCCGCGTGATGGGACACCTGGCGTGCTGGGAAACCATGCACACCGCATACCCGGACATGGCCCGCACCCCCTACCGGTCGTTCTCCGGATACAACGAATTCCATCAGTCGCCGGTCAACCTCGACAACGGCGAACGGTTGCAGTGCGGACGGCTCACGGTCGGAGGCGGCCACGCACCCGCAGGCCGCGGCGTCATCGCCGCCCGACAGCACTACGACGACGTCACCACCTGCTGGGCCTACGTGTGCGCCGGGGAAGACGACCTAGGCATCTGGGTATCCGGCGCCATCGACTTCCAGGCTCCGGAGGACATGGTGAAAAGGGCGCTCCAAACCCCGCATTCGGGGCACTGGGAGCGCGCCAACGGCCACCCCGAACTGCTGGCCGCTCACGCGGTGAACACACCTGGCTTCCCGATCCCGGCCCGCCGGATGCGGGATCGAGACGGGGATTTGGCATTGGTGGCGTCGTTCGCGCCGCGCCACTCCCGGCCGCCGCTGCCGACCAGCCTGCTAGAGGACATCGCCCGCCGGGGCGCGCAGGCGTACGCACAGCAGCAGGCCGCCGACCAGCGCGCGGCGGCAGCACGGGAGATCGTGGCGGAGACATCGGATCGCCGCCGCAAGCTCGCCGCGGCGATCCGCGAGGACAGCGCACGACGGAGGGCAAGCTGATGGGCTGCAACTGCGGCGGCGGCGGTTCCCGTGCTCGCACCGGCCAGGTGACCGGTTATGAGGTCACGACCATCCTCGGGGAGAAGAAAGGCCCGTACCTCACCCAGACGGACGCCCGGATCGCGGTCCAGGAGGCCGGTGGCGGCGTGATCAAACCGATCCGCGCCTCCAGTTGAGATCGAACGTTGAAAGGCCCGGTTACATCCGGGCTTTCAACGTGAATGCTTCACCACACCTTGTGCGGACCAATTGATTTGGGGCGCACGCTCAACCCCTCACCCTCCCAACGCTCGACGAAGTAGCGGCGCCGCTCACGCTGTAACCCGATCGTCTTCCAATCACCCTTCGGCCTGGTGTTCGGGCCACGGAATACGTTTCGAACGGTGTTCCATTTCCACCGCTGGTATTCGTCCGTGAGCATGTGGGTGCGGGCGGACTGTTGCATCACGGCTCGCCGAGCTGCCTCCACCCAGGTAACACCGACCCATGGCGCAACTCCTTCGGAGTCGACAGGGAAGTGCACGGTCAACTTGATCGGTTCGGACTCGCATGTCATTTTCGGCAGAACATGCGGCGTCTCGAAAAGCACAGACCCTGCACCCCATATCCGCGCTTCAACCTCATATAGCTCCACTGGCCCGATTGCACGCATGGTGACTTGGCATTCCCACTGTCCGTTGGTCACGATTTCGTCGCGCAGTACATTTAAATGCCAGCCCTGAACCGGGGATAAGCGATGCTGACGCCACATACCGTAGGCCGGAATCACCATACCGAGCGGACGAAGTGAAGGCTCCATCGTCTCACCGCTGGAAGGTGGAGAAGTCGCCCTGCCAGAGAACCGAACCCGCCGTCACCACAGCAGGATTCAGCTTGTCCTTAGTGACCTTGTAGGCGTGCTTCACCGTCTGGCGTGACCCGGGTGGGATCGCGCCCTGCACGCCGTCGCCGTAGTGTTCGGAGATCGACATCGTGTGTTCGGCAGGCGATCCCGCGGCCCCGTACACGAGGGTCGGTGTGGGCCAGTTGTAGCCCTGGAACACCTCCGTGCCGGTATTCACCAGCTGGAACGTGAACACAGTGACCGGCCCGTAGCGGGAGTTGACGTCCTCCACCGACAGAATCGACACCTCCATGCCGGTGGACTTCGAAACCCCGGTGTCCAGTGGCGCATTCACCCCCGCCGCCTTCCCCGGGGACGTGCCCGCCGATGTGGCTGGCGCTTGGCTGGTCGGCAGGATCGGCGTGGACTTCGGTTTGGTGTCCTCGTCGTTGCTGCCGCAGCCGGTGAGCGCGAGCAGCGCGCACACTGCCGCGGCGACGGCGGTAGATCTGATCATCGGTGTTCCCCTCTCGAACACATGAGCGAATTATTTTCGCTGGTCAACCCCCATATCGAGCCGTCATCTTATGGCGTTGCACCCCCCTCCTCTACGTTTCGCGCGAACTCGGGGTATGGCTGCGGGCCTCCCGAACCAGAGAACGGGGCATGGCTGCGGGCCTCCCGGCGATAAACCACGCTCAGGGAGAGGGAAATCCCGTGAAGTTCAAGATGCCCACCGTCGAGGAGCTGGCGAAGCTGTCGGCGGCCGAGCTGGAGCAGCTTCGCCAGGCGGCGGAAGCCGAGTTCGATGACCTGTCGGCCGTCCTCGATCAGGATGGCGCGACCGTCTCACAGGAGACGCTCGACAGCTTGCAGGCGTTGAACGAAGCCGCGGCGGCGCTGACCACGCAGATCGATACGATCCGCGCCGAGGACGCTTCCCGGCTGGACGCGGCCCGCGCGCTGCGCGAATCGCGTAGTGCCGCCCGCACTGCTGCCGAGCAGCAGGCAGAGACCGAGACCACCGAGCAGTCCGGCGACGGCGATGGAGGAGACGGCGGCCAGGGCGACGGCGAACAGGATGGTGGCGCGGCTGTCGTGGCGGAGGCCGAGCAGGTTACTGCGGAAGCGGCTGCCGAGCAGCCCGCGGTCACCGCCTCCACCCGCGCGCCGTCGTTCCGTGGTCTGGGTGCGGCGACCGGTCGCCGCCCGGCGAACGTTGCGCCGCCGTCGGACCAGGTCGGGTTTGTGATGCGGCCGACGGCGCACAAGTACGTCGGTGGTCACGTGGGGTTCAAGGAGTTGGCCGCGTCGATCGATGCGATGGCGCCCGGCCATCGGATCTTCGGCAATCGCGACCCGCTACGGATCGATGGCGGTGCGAACAAGATTCCGCTGTCGTTGGCGACCCTCGATCGCGGATTCGGGCCGTCGCACATCATCGACGAGAAGCTGTCGGATGAGGAGCGCACTGCCCGCATCGATGAGATCGTCAACGCCACCGAGTACCGGGCTGCGACGTTCGATGACGGCGGCGCGCTCGTGGCGTCCGGCGGGCACTGCGCGGTGCCGGAGACGATCTACACGTTCTGTGATGTGACCCCGGCGACCGGTTTGGCGACGTGGCCCGCGATGAATCTGGGTCCGCGTGGTGGCCAGCGCCGCCCGCTGGAACCGGACTTCTCCGAGCTGTACAACACGCTGCCGTGGCGGTTCACCGAGGCGGAGTTGCAGGCGGAGAACCCCGACGGCACGCCCGTAGTGACCAAGCCTTGCGTCGAAATCCCCTGCGTCGAATGGGAAGAGGTGTACGTCGACGCGATCGGCCTGTGCGTCACCTCCGGCATCCTCCAGCGGCGCGGCTTCCCCGAGTCCATCGAGCGGTTCCTCGCCGAGCTGGTCAAGGCGCACCTGATCAAGGTGCACCTGTGGTCGCTGATGGACGTGGAAGCCGACTCCACCGCGTACACGATCCCGTCGGCTGGCGGGCTCGGCGCAGCTGGTGCGTTCCTCAACGGTGTCGCGTTGCGGGCGGTGGTGCAGCGGCAGCAGGAGCGTCTTGGGAAGGACGCGCCGATCGAGGGCAAGACCCCCGCCTACATGCTGGATGTGGCCAAGGCGGACATGGCTTTGCAGCAGGGGCGGGATGTCAAGAACATCACCGACGCGGAGATCGATGGCTGGCTGGCGTCGCGCAACATCTTCATGGAGTGGGTGCAGCACTGGCAGCCGATCCCGAAGGCGTCGGTGCGGTGGCCCTCGCAGGTGCGCACGCTGCTGTTCCCGCGCGGCACCTGGTACCAGCACCTCGAGAACGTCATCGAGGTCGGCACCCTCCACTCCAAGGACATGCTCCAAAAGAACAGGCAGATGGAGCTTTTCACCGAGGACGAGTACTTGATGGACCGCCGGTGCAAGACCTCGGAGGTCCTGACCATCAACGTCTGCGCCAACGGCTCCGTCGGTGCCCGCGAGCAGGTGACCTGCGCGACCACCACCAACGAAGTGCAGACCGGGACCATCTCGGGCTCCCCGACGGGCGGCACCTTCACCTTGTCGTTCGGTGGCCACACCACGACCGCGCTGCCCTACAACGCCTCGGCTGCTCAGGTTCAGGCGGCGCTGGCGCTGCTGCCGTCCATCGGCACCGGCAATGTCGCGGTCACCGGTGCGGCGGGCGGCCCGTACACCATCACGTTCCAGGGCGTGCTGGGTGCGACCAACGTCGCCCTGATCACCGCGACGGGCGCATTCCAGGGCGGCTCCAGCCCGTCGATCGCGGTGGTGCAGACCACCGCTGGCGCGCCGAACTGACCGGCGCCCATCCCTGATCTCCGGTCGGGGCGGGGAGTAGTCCCGATGGTGGCTGCCCCGCTCCCCTCCCCGACCGGACCCCTCTTTCGGAAGGAGCGGCCTGTGGCCGAGATCTACCGGCCGCCGCTGGCGAACCCCACGGCTGGGGGCCTGTACGGCGCGGCCACGGTCAAAGACACCGGCGAACCGTCGCGGCTCGCGCAGGGCATCCAGGTCGAGACCTGGAACTGCGGCCCTAGCTGGGTGTGGCCGATTGCGTGCGACGCCGAACTACCCGACCCCTCGCCGAAAGGCGCGCAGCCACGCAACGACTGGACCGACCTGGAATTCACCGGCGATGTGGTCGGCGCCGACGACAACTGTTCGGCGCTCGTGGACGAGGAGGAGGCGGCGCAGCGCGCGCAACAGCTGCTACGTCTCCAAGAATCGCGGCGCGTCGAGGAGGAGCTGGTCCCGCGTCTGCTCACCTTCGCGGGTGCCCCGACCACCGTCGCGGGTCTGGTGGCTGCCGTGGGCGGGTTGGAGGAATCCATTGCACCGTTCGGGTTTCCCGGGGTGCTGCACGCCGCCCCGCACCTCGCGGCGGCGCTCCAGGCCGCGCAGCTCATCACCCGCTCCGGCACCTACCTCCTCAGCCCGCTGGGGCATCGGTGGGCGTTCGGCGCGGGCTACGCGGGCCTGGCGGAAACGATCGTCGCCACCGGGCCGGTCGTCGTCCATCGCGGGCCGGTCGTCATGAACCACGGCCCGAATTACCCCAAGAACCAGCGGCTTTCAGTGGCCGAGCGGGAAGTGCTCGTCACGTGGGAGTGCTGGACCGAAGCCGTAACGATCGGAGCCTGACCAATGGAAGCCATCACCAACCTGCTCGAAGACGGCACCGCAACCGTCGAACCCCTCTCCCCCGGCGACCGCGGCAGGCTCGCCGCGCACCTGCTCCAGGCGGCCGGATCGGGCAACGCCCGCGTCGTACGCACTGTCTCCGTCAAGGGCGGCGGCCGCGCATTCCAGGTGCCGGCGGCCGTCGCGTACGCGGCGGGCCTGGTCCCGGATACGGCCGACGCCGACGCGGCCACCAAATCCACCGAGAGCAGCGACACCGGGCCCAGGAACGCCCAGTTGTCGCCCAACGCAGACGAGTTCACGAAGGCCGTGCTCGACACCAAGTCCGAGAACTCCGAGCCGGAGCCCCCGTCGGCGACCGCCGCCGAAGCGGATCCGCAGCCCGCCCCGGCGAAGGAGACCGCCGCGAAGAAGGCGGCCCCGGCCAAGAAGACCGCGCCGCGTACGGCAGCGAAGAAGGAGTCCGGCGATGTGGAGTAAGGACTACTGGAAGGCCACGGCCGAGCGAGCCGTGAAGACGTTCGCGCAGACGCTCGTGCCGCTGGTCACCGCGACGGTACTCACCTCGCCTGACTGGAGCGACATCACCGCGGCGGTCGGACTCTCGGCCTGCGCCGCCGGTATGTCGATCCTCTCCTCCATGGCGAGCACGTTGCGCGGTGACCCGGAGTCGCCGTCTCTGATCCGTCCGGCCGGGCGGCATTCCGCGACTGATCTGGGCTGAGCCGGGGTTGCACCCCCGCTCTCTACCTTCCGCATCCGACGGGGCTTGGGCAGCCACGACACAACTCACATGCGTATTTGAGGAGTAGTAGCCGTGAGCGAATTCGGCGTAGTCAAGGGCCGCAGGCTGCGGCTCACCTTGACCGATAGCTGTGGCCTGCCCAAGGCCGGGCCCCGTAGCCGGGCGGTGACGAAGGGCTTCGTCACCGCCACTGCCAGCCCGCAGATGAAGGAGCGGGAGGACCTGGAGCAGGCCAACGCCGAGGGCGGGACCTGCGTCACCGATTCCACTCCAGCGGAGCGGAAATGGTGGAACGTCACCATCAACTTCTGCAAGGTCAACACCTGTATCTACAACATGCTGATGGACTGGGAGCTGGTCACCGGCTGGGACGGCAAGGACATCGGTTTCTCCGATCGCAAGACCATTCCGCAGGACCGCGGCGTCGCGATCGAGCTGTGGACCGGTGTCGGTTCCGACGACGAATGCGACGTGCCCGAAGACGACGACATCTTCGCGGCGGTCGGCGGTGTCTCGAAGTACGGCTACTTCCTCTTGCCCGCGGTCAAGGACTGGGCACTCGGGGGTGACCTGGAGATCGGCGCCCAGGTGTCTACCTTCACGCTGACCGGCCGGACGAACGCGGGCACACGTTGGGGCCGAGGCCCCTACAACGTGATGCCGACGGACGCCGACAACACCCCGGGGCGTCTGCTGTTGCCGATCAAGAAGGATCAGCATCTGCGCGTGTTCGAAACCACCGTCGCGCCGCCGGAGCCGTCGACCGACTGCTGCCCGCTGGTCTTGACCATGCCCTACTTCGGTGAGACCGCCGTCGCTGTTGCGGACGAACAGCCCGAGTGCGGGGCGGTCGCCTCCAACGAAATCCAGACGGTCACCATCACCGGTTCGCCGGCGGGCGGCAGCTTCACGCTGACGTTCCAGGGGCAGACCACCACGTCCATCGCGTACAACGCGGCGGCCGCGGCCGTGCAGTCCGCGTTGCAGGCGCTGTCCACGATCGGCACCGGCAACGTCACCGTGACGGGCAGTACGTCCGGCCCGTACACCTGCACGTTCACCGGTGATCTGGCGCAACTGAACTTGCCGCTGATGACCGCCACCAGCGCGCTGACCGGCGGCACCTCGCCGAATGTCACCGTGGCCGAAACGCAGCCCGGCGGCGTCTACGCCTGATGACGCTCACGCTCGGTGACATCGCCGGGCGGCTGCGTCTGGCGCTCGATCCGGCCACGGACTTCGTCGGCCGGATCGAGCTACAGGCCCCGCTCGGCACTCCGACACCGTGGCCCGCTGGCATGTCGGCGTGGCTGCGGCTGTCGGTGCGCGGCGGCACGTTCGAGGTGCTCTGGCCCGCCACCATCGCGGGCGCGGTCATGTCGTGGCTGGTGCCTGCTGACGAGGTGGCGCAAGTCCCGCTCAACGCGTGGGCGGAACTGTGGCTGGACTACGCCGACAGCCCGCCGCTGCGGTGGCTGGAGGGGCCGATCCAAACCGGCTGCTCCAACAACGGAATTGGGCAGATCGTCGCCGTTCCCGGAGCCGGACCGGACGCGGTGGCCGTGCCGGTGCCGGGCCCGGCCGGACCACCCGGCGGCGGCAGCGGCAGCACGGTGGTCGTTTCGGGTGTCGCAGCGGTACCGCTGTCCGGGCATCGGGCGGTCACCAGGCAGCCAGACGGCACCCTCGTTTACGCCAGCGCCGACGCTCCCGGGCACATGCACGCGCCGATCTGGATCACAACTGGCGCGGCCGACGCGGGCGCGCAGGCAACGGCGGTCGCGTTCGGGGAGATCACCGAACCGTCCTGGGCATGGACGCCCGGGCCCCTGTATCTCGGCCTGGCGGGAGCGATCACGCAGATCCCGCCGACCGCTCCCAGCGCGTACTTCCTCGCGCAGCTCGGCGCAGCGACCGCGCCGACATCCGCATTCGTAGACCGCTCTGCGAGCATCCAACTCACCTAGGAGACCGCCATGGCTGGCGACAAGTACATCTACAACAACGCGGGCACCCTGACCGAGAAGGCCGCGATCCAGACCTCCGCCGGTGCAGGCGACGCGGGCAAGATCCCCGCCCTCGACACCAGCGGCCGCCTCGACAACTCGATGCTGCCGGTCGGGCTCGGCGCTGACACTGCATCCATCCAGGCATCCGAAGCCCTTTCCGCGGGTGACTTGGTCAACGTGCACAACGTGACCGGTGCGGCGCGGGTCCGTAAGGCCGACGCGACCACCTCGGGCAAGGAGGCGCACGGGTTCGTGCTCGCGGGCGCGGCCAGCGGCGCGAACGCGACGGTGTACTTCGAGGGCACCGACACCGCCGTGACCGGCCTGACACCGGGTGTGGCGTTCCTGTCCACCACTCCGGGCCAGGCGACCGCGACCGCGCCGTCCGGTACGGGCAATGTCGTGCAGCGGGTCGGGTTCGTCACCGCCGCGACCGCGCTGAACTTCCAGTCGAACGCGCCGGTGGTGCTGGCCTGATGGTGTCTCGGCTCCCGCTGGTCAATGTGTCGGGCACGACTCAAGAGCTGCCCGCCGCAGACACGATCGCGGACTTGTCGTCGCCGACGCGGACGCTCACCCTGCCGCACAGCAACGGCGGTCTCGGCGGCACCGTTGCTACTGCGCTCGGCGCGGCCACAGCGGGTTCGGTCCGGCTTGTGGTGAAGTTGCCCGCTACGACCACGCAGTGGCGGATCAAGATCCGCAACCGCGACTACAACCAAACCACCCTCACCGCGGCCACGCTGAAAAAGCTCATCGTCGGCACGCACGCGAGGGCAACGACCGGAACCGCCTTGGAGACCGGCAGTTTCACCGGCTCTGCCGCGACGACGATCGTCTCCACGGATCAGACGATCCCCGGTGATGGAACCTGGTACACGAGCCCATGGGTGACCGCGGGCGGGGACCAGTTCACCGCCGGTGTGGAGAAGCTGATCGGGTTCGGCTACACCTTCGCGTCCAGCACTGCGGTCTCCACTGGGTGTGGGCGCGGCTGGCAGTGGGCGAACAGCACATCGGCGACTGATCCGACGATCGCCGGTAGCGGCGCGACCCAAACTTACATCCCGTTCGACTGGGTCGTGGAATACCAAGTCACCAGTCGCCGCAAGGTCACGTTGGTGATCGGTGATTCGATCTCCGAGGGCATCATGGGCAGCAACTCGGCGCTCAGCTCGACGTCGCTGTGGCGTGGCCCGTTCTGGTTGTGGGCGGCCCGAGACGATCGCCTGATCATCAACCTGTCGCTGGCCGGTATCGCGCTCACACATTTCGCGACGACCCCGGCCAGCAACTACCTGTGGACGCGGCAGAGTTTCACGGCGAGCGACATAGACGAGGTTGTCATCTCGGCCGGTAGCAACGACATGAACGCGGGCAGGACCTTGGCGCAGATGCAGGCCGATGTCCTGACCATCGTGTCCTATCTGCAATCCACGCTCGGGGTGACGGCGCCGATCTACATGGCGACCATCCTCGCGCGCGGCGCGACCGGTGATGCGGTGCGGCTCACCTACAACGAGTGGATCAGCCAGCTGCCCACCTTCAGCAGCGGCCTGGTCGACTTCGACGGCGCGTTGCGCGGTGTGAACGCGCAATCACTGGTGGACCAGTACACGCCGGACAGCATTCACCCGTCCTGGCTCGGCGCGTATGCAATGGCCGATCAGTTGCTTGTCTCGATGCCGTAGGCCGCTGCACCCCACCGGCCTACGGTCGCGCCCATGTCCTGCACCTGGCCTGTAGACCGCACCTGTCTCCCGACGGTGACCGCACCGGATGATCAGGTGCGGCTACAGGGCGCGATCGACACCGCCGTGTCGGTGCTGTGGAGCTTCACCGGCCGCGTGTTCGGGTGCTGCCCCAGGATCGTGCGGCCGTGCCCGCGTGAGCGCGCGGGCACGAGGGTGTGGCTTCCCGGCCTGCTGTGGTGGCCCGAACTCGACGGCGGGGTGTGGCGCAACGTCCTGTGCGGGTGCGGGCCATCGTGCTCGGCGACCGGACCGGGAGTGGTGCATCTGGCCGGTGGCGTGTGCTCGGTGACCGAAGTGAAGATCGACGGTGCGGTGGTAGATCCCAGCCTGTGGGTGCTCGAGGGTGACCGCCTGTATGCGACGTCCGGGCGCTGGCCGGATCAGGATCTTCAGAAGCCGGCCGGGTCGCCGGGCACGTGGACGGTCGAATACCTCGAGGGGGCACCGCCCCCGGCCGGCGCCGCTCAGATGGTGGGTTTGCTGGCCAAGGAGTTTTGGAACGCGTGCACCGGCGGGAAGTGTCGGTTGCCGCGGCGGGTGGAGTCGGTGACGCGGCAGGGCGTTTCGATGCGGTTGATGGATCCGGCCGCCCTGTTCGAGAAGAAGCAGACGGGCATCGAGGAGGTCGACCTGTGGGTGGCGGCAGTCAACCCGTACAGGCACTCTCAGCCCCCGGCCGTGTCGTCTCCTGACTATCCCGGCGGTGCGTGATGCCGGATCGGGCGGCCACGGTGATCGGTTTGGTGGTGGAGCAGTTGCGGGCGGTGTTCGCGCTGGACTCGCCGCGGCCGCCGCTGGGTGGCGGAACGGAGACGGTGCACATCCTGGCTGGGGAGACGGTGGTGCCGCCGCCGTGGCTGGCCGGGGATCAGGACGACTGCGCGGACTGCGGCCCGTACCTGTGGGTGCGGTTGGCGCGGCGCTGGCGCACCGGCGACCAACGCAGCGGCGGGGTGTTCCGCGATGCCCTCGCCGGTGCGTGCGGGCAGAAACGGGCCATCACTATCGAGGTCGGGATAGCGCGCTGTCACCCGCTGGATGGGACTCCGCAGGAGCTGGAGGAGCAGGCGGCGATCCAGTGGGACGACTCGTGGCGGATCGACAACGCGCTGTGCCGCGCGATGAGCGCCGCCGACGACGCGCAGGTGATTACGGATTCGGCGATCGGTCCCGGCGAACCAGCCGGACCCCAAGGGCTCGCGGTGATCTGGACTCAGACCGCGCACGCCCAACTGTGAGGAGAAGCAAATGCTCGTGACAATCGAAGGTGTCGTCAACTCGGACGTGTGCGCGCAGGGCGAGCGGCACACCGTGGAGTGGACCCCGCATCTGCAAGGCCTGAGGAACTCCGGTCTCATCACGGTGGTCGAGGTCGTTCCGGCAGCTCAGCCGGAGAAGCGACCGCGGGCCCGCCGCCGCGCCAGCGAGGAGTAGCTGGTGGCGCGGACGTTGCGGCCGCGACTCGTGTTCCGGCCGGTCCCCGGTGCACAGGCACAGGCTGTCGCGCATGCGGCTGGTGAGCTTGACGGCCTGGGCCGCCGGATTGTGTTCAACGCCAAACAGCGCGTGAATGTCCGGTCGGGTGAACTGCGGGACTCCATGGGGCACAACGTGACCACCGAACCCAGCCGGGCACAGCTGGTGGTGTTCGCGCGCGCTCGCCACGCCGCGTGGGTGCACGACGGTACCCGACCGCACGAGATCCGGCCGTTGAACGCGAAGGCGCTTCGGTTCGAGGTCGGTGGCCGGGTCGTGTTCGCACGGCGCGTATGGCACCCGGGCTACGCCGGGAACCCGTTCCTGCGGGACGCGGTGAACGAGGAGATGAGGCGCAGCAACCTGCTGTGACCTGGGGTTTGCACCCCACTTTGCCACCTTGCCCGCGTGACGCAGCCGGGCATCAGCATTCCGATCACCGCCGACGGCGACGGGTTAGACGCCGAGCTGCGCCGCGTCGTGCTCGAAGCGATCCGGGATGTACAGCGCGAGCTGGACGCCAACCCGCTCGACATCCCGGTGTACGGCAACTTCGACGGCGACGACCTGTGGCGCGAGATCGACCGCGAGCTGCGCGACATCGAACGCATCCACGATCCGCGGATCACCATCGGGGGCGAATTCCACTCCGCTGGCCTGATCTCCGAGATCGACACGGCGATCGCTGGCGCTGGCCGCAACATTCAGGTCGGCGCGAATTTCGACATCGACGCCGCCCAGCTCGCCGCTCTACAGGGCATCGACGCCCTGGGTGACAAGAACATCCACGTCAAGCTCGACATCGACACCGACGCCGCCTTGCTGGCGGCAGTTACTGCGGTGCAGGGCTTCACCGACAAGACGGTGAATTTCAAGCTCGCCATCGACGTGGACGCCGCCCAGCTCGCGGCGGTCACGGCCGTCAGGCAGGTCGCCGACAGGGACGTCCGGATCAGGATCGGCATCGACGTGCCGCAGGCCGAGGCGGAGCGGCTCAAGGCGATCACACCGGCGCTGCGCTCCCTCCGCACCCTGACCGATCGGGACATCCGGATCAGGGTGCGGCTGGACATGAACGCCGCCGAGCTACAACGGCTTCAAGCCATCGCCCCAGCGTTGCGTTCCCTGCGGGGGCTGTCCGACCGCGATGTCCGTATCCGGATCGATCTGCGGGTGGATGAGGCGCAGCTGCGGCGGGTGGCTGAGCTGATGCGGGAGGTGCGTTCGCACACCGCGACCATCCGGGTCAACACCAACGCCGATGACGCCACCGCCCGTACGGAGCGGCTACGGGCTTCGCTCGGCGGTCTCGGCGTCGGGGTCGGCGCGATCGCTGGGATCACCGCGGCCATCGCGGCGATCGGCGGCGCGGCCGGTGCCGCGGCGGGCGCCGTCGGTGGCCTCGTCGTCGGCTTGGGCGCTCTCGGTCCCGCCGCCGGGGCGGGGATCGCCACCGCCGTCGTGGCGATGCAGGGCATCAAGGACGCGTTCAAGTCGCTGTCGGACATGTCGGACAACGCCGGGTCGGAGGCATCCGATCAGGCCGAGCGGGTGTCCTCGGCGATGGACGCCCTGAAGTCCGCGCAGGACTCGGCACGTAGCGCCGCCGATTCGTACACGGAATCGGTCAAGGACCAAGAGGAAGCCAACCAGGAGTTGGCGCGGTCCTACGAGACTGCCGCCGACAACCTCGAAGACCTCACGTTCAAGCAGCGCGGCGCGGTCATCGACCAGAAAGAGGCGCTGCTCGACCTGCGGGAGGCACAGAAGGCCGTCGGGGAGGCGGCCCGCTCGGGTGACCCGGACAAGTACCAGCGGGCGGTGACGCGGCTTCAGCGGGCACAGCTCAACTACGACAAGTCGATCACCGAGGGGCAGCGGACACAGGAACAGTTCAACGACGCCCAGGCCAAGGGCATCGAGAACTCCGACGCCGTCGTCGCGGCCAAGGCGAAACAAGCCGCCGCCGACGCCCGGGTGGCTGATTCCGCGCGGCAGGTGCAGCGCGCCAACGAGCAGGTCACCAAGGCACAAGAGGCGCTGACCAAGGCCCAGACCGAGGGCAGCCCCAGCGCCAAGAAGTTCCAGGAGGCGATGGCGAAGCTCGCGCCGAGTGCGCGGGAGTTCGTACTCGCGGCGCAGGCCGCGAAACCCGCATGGGAGGACGTCCGGAAGTCGGTTCAGCAGACCGCGTTCGAGGGCCTAGGCGGCACGCTGACCGACCTCGCACACAACGTGCTTCCGACGCTCGGCGAGGGGATGCGGTCGGTCGCTGGCGAATTCAACGCAGGCGCGAAGGGGTTCGCCGGATTCCTCCAGTCCGGTGAGGGATTGGCCGGTCTGAAAGCGGCGTTCGCTGGCGCTCAGGGCTTCATGCACGGGCTGCGGGAGGAATCCACCGGGTTCCTGGCCGGGCTGTCGCAGATGACGCAGGCCGCGGCACCGTTCGCCGAAAGTATCGGGCGGGCGTTCGGGTCAATCGGTACCGAGATCGGCGCGGCGCTGTCCCAGATCTCCGAGTCCGGGCTGCTCGGTCAGGTGATGGAGGGGATGGCCACCGCCATCCGTGGTTTGGGTCCGTTGCTCGGGGATCTGATTCGGTCTTTCTCCGAACTCGGCGCGCGGGTGCTTCCCGCGCTTGGGCCTTTGTTTGAGTCCATCGGTCAGGCGCTGGTCGCTATCGCCCCTGCGCTCGGTGATCTGGGCGCGATTTTCGCGGAATCGCTGACCGCGATTATACCCTCCCTGTCGCTGTTTATTCGCGACCTGACGGAGGGCCTACAGCCTGTTCTTCCAATTATCGCGCTGCTTCTGAAATCTGTTTTCGATGCGCTGCGACCCCTGATCGAACCGCTCGCGGAGATCACGGTGGCCGTAGGCGGTGCGCTGATCAGCGCAGTTCAGGCACTCGCCCCAGCCCTTCCGCCGCTGGCCGACGCTTTCGTTGCACTGGTCAACGCGGTAACACCAATTATCCCACTGATCGCCGATAATTTGGCGCAAATCCTTATCGCTCTCGCCCCGGCGATTACCGATATCTTTAATGCACTCGGCCCACTGGTCGCTATTTTCGCGGAGGAAATGCAGCCGGTAATTCGGGAGCTTATTCCGATTTTAGCGGAGACGGCGACAATAATTGGTAAAGCGCTGGCGGATGCGCTTGTTCAGATTGCGCCTATGCTGCCGGATTTGGTGCAGTCTTTCGGGGATTTGTTGATCGCCGTCGCCCCTCTGCTCCCGGAAATCGCCCGGTTCGCGGCCGAAGTGCTGCCGCCGCTGGTCCAGGTCCTGGTGGACCTGACACCGGTCATCGTCAAGGTGATCGATGCCTTCACCTGGCTGGTCGAGCAGACCCTGCCGGTGCTGATCACCGCGATCCAGGGCGCGAGCCAGTACTGGCAGGACCAGCTGACCGCCATGGGCGACGTCGTCACCTGGCTGACCGACACCGTGTTCCCGCTCATCGGCAAAGCCCTGGACAAGGTCCAGGGCTGGTTCGAGTCCGGCGTCGACGGCATCGCGCAGAAGTGGGGGAAGCTGCGCGAAGCCGCCGCCGTGCCGGTGCGGTTCGTGGTCAATCAGGTCTGGAATGAGGGCTTGCTGAAGGCCTGGAACACCGCGGCCAGCTTCCTGCCCGGTATCAAGCCGATGGAGCCGGTGACGCTCGGATTCCGTACCGGTGGTGCGGTGTTCGGTGCGGGCACCGGCACATCCGACTCCATCCCGGCGTGGCTGTCGAACAACGAACACGTCGTCACCGCCATGGAGGTTTTGAAGGCGGGCGGGCACAACATCCTGTACGCGATCCGCGACATGATCAGCCGGGGTGTCCCGTTCACGTGGGATAACGGGCGGATCATCAGCGAGCTCGGCCGGGGCAACCTCGACGCGTACGGGGCGGCGGTGCGCGCCAAGGGCATCGGCAACGTGAACCCCGAGGGTCTATTCGATCCGCTGCTGCGGTTCGCCGAGGGCGGCGCGGTGCTGCCGTGGATGCATCAGCTGTTGCGCGGCCACGAGTTCGCGCGGGCGCAGAACGGCAAGCCCTACCAGTGGGCCGGACCGCGGTGGGTGGGTGACTCGTTTGACTGCTCCGGGTTCATGGGCAGCATCCTCGCCGCCATCCTGGGCGGGAATCCGTGGCGGCGGTACTGGGCCACCAGCAGCTTCTCCGGTTACCCGCAGGTGGGTGCGCAGGGCCTGGTCCGCAATCTCACCGACGGTGTCGGGATGCTCGTCGGCATCACCGACGATCCGGGCGGCCCGGGTGGCGGCCACACCGCGGGCGAGCTGCGCGGCATCCCCGAACTCGGCATCCCCTCCGCGCGAGTCGAATCCGGTGGCGCGCTCGGGGATGTCCACTACGGGCGCGGCACACCCGTGAACTCCTTCGCCAGCCTGTACGGGCTGCCGATCGGCGCCAACGGATTTTTCCAGCCGAGCACCGGCGGGTCGGTGGGGCCGTCGCCGGACGAGCAGCGCGGGTTCGTGGAGAAGCAGATCGCGCGGATCTTCCGCGAGATCACCGACCCGATTCGCGGGGAGATCGAGGCCGCGGTGGGTGCACCGCCGCCAGAGTGGCGGCGGATCCCGCCGGAGTACCTGACCACCCTGGAGGACAAAACCATTCAGCACCTCGGTGGCCTGGTCGGTGGGCTCGGGGACGTGCTGCCGGGGGTGTGGTCGAAAGCCCAAGAGCTGGCCGGGCGCGCGTTCGATGCGCTCACCCCGTTCGACACCGGCGGCATCGCCTCGGGTGTGGGGTTCATGCCGAAGAACACCATCCAACCGGAGCGGGTGCTGTCCCCGGAGCAGACGAAGTTGTTCGAGGCGCTGGTGCTGGCGTTGCAGAAGATCGCCGGGGCCGGTGCCACGTTCAACGCCAGCGTGATCGATGCCCTCGGTGACGGGATCGGCCGCGCGGTCACCGACACCATTCAGGCGCTCGTGCCGCCTCCAGCGGAGCGGGTGCAGCGGGAGCAGCCGGACACCGCGCGGATGCTCGCCGAACGGGGGGTGGTGGACGAGCAGGGCCGGGTTCGCGCGGAGACCGCGGAGTTGATGCAGCGCACCGAATCCGACCGTGAGCGGGTCATTCTGGAGCAGACCGAGCAGCTCAAAGCGTCGCTAACCGACATCGCTGGACGGCTCACCAACGGCGCGTTGGTGCCGATCGTGCAGTCCGCGATGGACGCCGCGCTCGGCGTGGTAAAGGGCTGGCTGGGGGCTGGGTTCGAGCAGGTGACCGACGGCACCGACCGCACCACACAGGCCGTGGAGAACATCCCCGCCGACCTGGGCGACGGTGCCGCACCCCCACCGTTCGGCGCGCCCGGCTCAGCGTTCGACGCCGTGCAGGCGATCTCGGATGCTGTCGTGCAGGTCGCCAACACTGCGACGCAGGCGTTCAACCAGGTCGCGCAGGACATCGCCCGCGCGGCCCTCGAGCAGCGGCCGTCGCGGGTGCAGAACTCCAAAGGCACCCTGGGCCGCGACATCTCCGGCGGCCCCCTGGTGGACCTCATCGTCCGGCTCACTGGGGTGGAGATCGAGATCCGCGACAACCTGGTGGACACCCTCGCCGAAGTCCGGGAGATGCGCGGCGACCTGTCGAACGCGTTCGACAGCAGTGGGCGGATCGTTGCCGACACCGCGGAGTTGATGCAGCGCAACGAATCCAGCCGCGAGCTGGTGATCTCCGAGATGGCCCGACTCAACCGGGAACTCATGAAAGCGGTCCTGCGGTACCTGGTGCTCAGCGTGCTGTTGCCGATCCTCACCGCCATCCTCGGCGCGATGATCCAACTCGCCGTGACCGCCATCGGTGCCGCGATCGGGTCGATCATCCCCGGAATCGGCACCCTGATCGGCGCGGCCATCGGCGCCGTCGTCGGCGCTGCCCTGGCCGGTGCGGCCGCGGTGTTCACCTCGGTGCTGGCGGTCGGAGCCGGCGCGGCTATCGACTCGTTCGACTCCGGTGGTGTCGCATCGGGTATCGGGTTCCTGCCGAAGAACACGATCGCACCGGAGCGGGTGCTGTCCCCGCGGCAGACGGAGTCGTTCGACCGGCTGGTTGCCGCTCTGGAGGGCCAGCGCGGCAACCGCAGTGTCCACGCCCCGATCACTGTGTACAGCGGTCCTGGGGCGGGCCAGGACATCCAGAACCGATTGTTGACCCTGCTGTAGGAGCACACGTGGACATGGACGTAACCCGCCAGATCGCCGACCTCACGGCGCGATCGACCTCCGACCCCGACGGCATCGGCGAAACCGATGACGCGCCGGTGGTGTGGGGCGGGGTGCTCGGGCAGACGGCGCCCGTCGCGGCCGTCGTAGTGGAGGGCTGATGTACCGCGGCTGGCTCACTCTTGGCGGGCAAGAGCTGACGAACACCTCCCGGCTGATCGCCCACACCGACCCGGACCCACCGCAGTCGTGGGAGGAAGCCGAGCTTCAATGCCGGTGCGCTGTCGACTACGTGGTGGGTGACGACACATGGCCGGGCCTGCGTGAGTTCCTCGGCGACGACCCGTACGTGCTGACCGATGCACCCTGGTACGACCCGACGATTCCGCAGTCTGCGGAGTTCTTCGGGTACTGGGTGACGAAGGTAGACGGGCTCGGCCCGGTCCCGGTCGACCGAACCATGAACGACGCGATCTGCGCGGGCGGTGTTGCGGGCCCGCACCGCGACAAGTTCCGCGCCGTCACCGTCGAGGCGATTCTCGTGGCCTGCACCAACGCGGGCGTGGAGTACGGCCTGGAGTGGTTGTCGTGCCGATTGCGGCCCGCGACGGCGCTGACGGGCACGACGCTGGAGTTCCTGGCCGCCCACCCGGAAGACTCGGCGGCTGATCCGGCGCTGCTGCGGCGGGTCGCGAACCGGGTGGTGCTCACGCGCGAAGCGCAGATCTCCAACCAGTTCGGGACGCGCGGCGGCCGCAACCGGCAGGCCGCGGTGTACGTGGTCGATTGGGAGATGGGCATCGGCGACCCGTACCTGTATGGGCCGGTCACCGCCGAGACGGTGGTGTGGGATTCGACGGTGGTGGAGGGCATCGAATGGGCGCACCCACCCGACTGCGAGAACCCCGCGAGCTGCACCGATATCCCGGTGCTCGCCTCCGCGTCCTGTGTCCCGAACATCGTGGACGTGGCACCCGTGCAGCCGCCGGTGTGCGCGGGATGTATCCCGGTGTGCTCGGTGGAGACTCGTGTCGCGGTGATCCCGTCGGCGGCGGGGGTGCTGTGCCGGGATCAGGCGGTCACCCTCACCATCACCGCTGGCGCCGAAGACGTGAGTGTCAATTTCTGGTTCCGGCCGTGCGGTGAGACCGCGCTATGTGACCGCACCGGGTACCTGTCTCTCGCGGGCCTGCCCGCCGGGGGGACGCTCGTCGCCGACGCGGTGGCCGGCCGCGCCTACGGGTTGGTGGGTGGTGTGCAGGTTCGGCAGGTGGGGATCGTGCACACCCCGTCGGGTGCACCGTGGACCCCACCGATCCTGGACTCCTCGGAGTGCTGGGAGCTGGTGGCGCAGTCCGCACCTGGCGCGGACTTCACCGTGCAGGTGCAGGTTCGGGGGAGGCAAGCATGAAACTCGAGCAGGCGGCGTTCGGGGTGCACTCCCATGACGGGATCGCGCTCGGCGTGATCGAGTGCCCGGGAGAGTTCGCGTGGTCGCGGGAGCTGAACCAGATGTCGCGGCTCAGCCTGAAAGCGCCATTGCAGGACCTGGCGAGCGAGATCGTGCCGCTGGTGCATTGGATCTCGTGCTGGCACGGGCAGTCGCTCCAGTGGGTGGGGTTGATCGAGGACTCACTACGGGACCGCACCGGCATGTCGATCGAGGCACGGGACCACGCCCGCCTGCTGGGTTGGACACGCACACCCACCACCCGCCAATGGAATCAACTCGACGTGGCGCCGATCGCCGCCGACCTCTGGCGAGACATGCTCGACGTCCACGGCATACAGGCTGAGCCGATCGTCCTGCCGCAGCTGGCCGAGCAAGAGCGGTACAACGTGACCGCGACAGCGGATCAGCGGCTGGTGTCCCAGGACATCGCCGAATTGTCGAAACTCGGACTCAGGTGGACGGTGGTGCGGGGGCGGCCGGTGCTCGGGTTGCAGCCGACAACGGTGGCCGCGGAGTTGGAGGACTGCCATCTGACCAGCGGCGCGCACATCCGCCGCTCCGGTGCCCGCACCGCCAACGATGTCCGGGTGCAGGGCAAGAACGCCGCGTGGACCGAACGCCGCGAGCTCGGTGGATTGCGGATGCAGTCCATCGTCTCGCTCGATGATCTGTTCGGGGTGAACAACATCCAACGGGCGGCCGCCGACTATGTGCGGCGGTCGGCGCGGATCCGTGACGAACTGGTGGTGCCGCCCGCGGCGACGCTGACGCCGGATGCTCCGGTGGAGTTGGACATGCTGGTGCCGGGCGTGCATCTCAGTGTGTCTGCACTCGGTCTGCGTAGCGTGCTGCGCGTGGACCAGGTGCAGGTGTCCGGCTCCCCGCAATCGATCGACGTAGCGGTCACGCTGTCGACGCCGGAGTGGGTCAGCGAACTGGAGAAGGCAGGCGGGCAGGTGATCAGCGGATGAGCGGCACAGCCGAACCCGTACGTCCACCCACCACGGACGCCGAGTGGGCGCGTGACACCGACAACCGCCTGAAGAGTCTGGAGAACCCGAAGTCGCAGCGGATCGGGTCGTGGGTGCTGTCGGAATCCTCGGAAGGTCACCTGATTGGCTCCCACGTGGGCGGTGGCAGCGTGATCATCGCACGGAAACCCGAGGGTGGGGAGAACGATCCGGACTCGATTACTGACAACCTCGCGCCGTCCGTAAGCGTGCTGCGGTCCGCGCTGCAATCCATCCCCGCTAACGGCGCGAACGTCCGTTTCGACGGCATTCGCCTGGAGGTGGGTGGGGACTGGACCGGCGGCCGCAACCTGATGGACACCGTCGTGGTCCCGGTTTCCGGCGTCTACGTAGGCACCGGCACAGTGCAGTTCGACACCGGGTCGGCGTTCCTCACCGCGACCATCATGGTCGACGGCAAGACCCGGGTGGCTGGTCGTGTCGTGGACTCCTCGGGCGGGGCGTGGATGTCGTCCACCGCCACGGGGATATTGCAGCTCACCGCCGGGCAGTCCGTCGGGCTATTCGCCCACGCGGGCGTGGTCCGCAACATCGGCGCGGCCACGTTGTACGGGACGCCGGTGCCGACGGAGCTGTCGCTGGCACTCATCGAACGGAGGTCGTGATGCCGCAGGTGTGCACGTCCCGCAACATGTCGATCGTCGCGGGGAAGTTGGGGATCGCGAAATGGTCGGCACCTCGGATGGTTGGGCAGGTGTCGGCCACCTCCACCGGGGACGGCGCGATCACCGGCGCCGGGCTCACCACCCAACCCGGCCGCCTGATGGTCAACGCCCAGATCGCGTGGATCTCCGATAGCCCGCTGCCGTCGCAGATGCGGCTACAGGTGATCCGCCCCTACCGCACGATCATCTGCTCCAACCCGAACGCCATCCAGATTTGGGACTCCTGGAACTACGGGATCGATGAGGCGGCGCGGGTTCCCGACACCTACAACCTGGTCAACAGCTTGTGCACGCTGGGGGTGGACGTCGGCACCGACAACGTCTCCCAGCCGTACTACGGGCGCATCCACCAGGACTACCCGGCCACCTCCACCGAGGAGTGGTACGAACTCCCGGCCGGGTCGACGCTGAACATCCACTACCGCTGCTACGTGTGGACCCCACCGCCTTGGAGCAACAACGCCAGCGCGAACAGCCCGCTGCATGAGGCGTATTCGCGTGGGGTGAAGCTGCGGTTGTGGGCGTTCCCCACTGCCGACGAGGAGGTCCGGTGAGCATCGCCATCTGCGGCACCGAGTGGATCCTGTCCGGCCCGAACGGGACCGGGTTCGGCGACGGCTGGCTGCCCCGCATCGTCGCCGAACGGTTCGTCTCGTCCACCCGCGACGGGGATGTGCAGCGCGCCCCCGACCCGGTGCCGTTCATCCAAGCCGAAATGTCGTGGACCAACGAGACCGGCGCGGCGCAACACGCCTGGCTCGGTACCCACCGCGCACCCAGAACCATCGTCGCCGCCAACCCCAACACCTACGCCGTGGACGACGCGATCTCCTGGGACATCGGTGTCTCCCCCAACGCACCCGAACCGTATGCCACGGAGAACGGAATCGGCGCCCGCCTACAAACCACCCCGAACGCGAGCAACGAAGTCGGCTACTCCCGCATGTTCCGCGGCTGGGACGACAGCGTGCGCACCGACGAACTCGGCACCGTCGCCGACGGCGACACCGTCCACATCCGCTACAGCGCGCTGTACACCACACCCGGCTCCTGGCGTGCACCCAACCAAGGCCTGCAAGTCGTGCGGGTGTTCTGGGTGCGGCTGCGGCTGCTCGCGGTACCGGAGGCCACACCATGACCACACCCTGCATCGACAGCAACTACTTCCAGGCCCCCAGCGGCATCCTGTCCCCGAAACGACAGTGGCAGTGGGCACACCGCGCCACCGCCACCGCCGGCGGCGCGACGTTCACCCCGGCGAACAACGCTGCGGGCACCACGCTGTTCACGGTGCAGGCGCAGTGGACGAACGACACCACGATCACGCAGCAGGTGTATGCGGTGATGACCGCGGGCCCGGTCCGGTACGTGCTCGACAGCTTGAAGCACATGACGATCCAGTACCAGTGGGGCACGTCGTTCGGTGCGGCCCCGGCCGACCCGACGCTCACCGAGGAATCACGGGTGCGGGGCTACCCGGATTTGGGAACCGGCAACGCGACACCGTCCGGGCCGGTCGTGGGGATCTATGTGCTGCTCGAGGACCGGCAGCCCACGAACAGCGTGCCGATCGGGGACGTGGTGACTCTGCCACCCGGGCAGCAGATGAAGGCCCGGGTGCAGGTCAGGTGGTTCACCTCGGCGTGGGGCACCGACTGGTACGCCACCGCGTGGGGCGACCCCGCCCCCTACCGGGTCGGGAAGGTCGGGCCGGTGCGGGTGGATCTGTTCAGTGTTCCGGTGATTCCGTAGCCGCTGGCTCGATCCAGTTGTAGATGGTCTGGCGCGCCAGGCCGGTTTCGTTGATGATGGCCTGCGGCTTGACCGGGCCGTCCTCTGTTGTGCCGGAGTGCGCTGCCTTGGCCGCTGCTTCCAGGTAGCGCATGACCTGATTCACCTGCTGGCGTGCGGTGGTGAGGTCTTCGCCGAGCAGGTCCAGGGTCCGGAGTGCGTCGACCTCGGTCTTGAACTGGAAGACAGGTTCGACAAGCCAGTTGATGTCTACGGTACCGGGGACGTACAGGTCGTCGGGACCGGTGATGATTCGCTGTTCCACGCTTCCTCCGTAAAGTGTCTAGTGATAGACACTTTACGGGTGTTTGGCCCAGGTGTCTAGTGATGGACACTTCGATGACTCGGCGCGTCGAAAGCGCTGTCGCTAGTAACAATTCGCCGGTGTCGGCGATCAGCCAGTGAACTATCACGCTTCACCGACGACAGGAGTGCCAGATGAGCCCTGATCCCTGGACGGTCACAAGCCCGTCCGACGGCGTGTATCGCTTCACCAACGCCAGTGATGCCAAAGCAGTGATGATCACACTGCACCCCATCGGCAACGTCGAACTCAAGGCCGTCGGTGATGGCGAATTCGATGACCAGGCGGTTTCGACCCCGAAGGACCCCGGCCAGTCCTTCGATCGGAAAATCAAGCGTGCGACCAGCGTCGGCACCGCAGGTGTCCGCGTCACGTGGACGACACCCGGAGTCGGGCACAGCAGCTGGGATTTCAAACTGCCGGAGTAGACAGCCCATTCGCCGACGGCCTACAGCCGCGAAGTGCTGTAGGCCGTCGGCGTTGCAGCTGCATGAACGACCATCTGCACCCCCTCGTCCTACGGTGCGCGCCTGTATCCAGGGCAGCCCCTACGGGATGGAGGACAAGGTGACGATGAGCTATGAGCCGCCGAGCGGTGCGGAGGATCTGGCGGCGCAGGCCGAGCAGGTCGCGCGCGAGCGTGATCAGCTGGAGCAGGAGATGGCGCTGGTGCGGCAGCGGCGCGCAGAGCGGCCCTCGGTGGCCTATCAGCCGCTGTCGACCATCGGGGACGTCGCCGGAGACATGGCGTCTACGGTCGGCCCCGTGGACGTGGTCAAGGCGGGCGCGGTGATCGACCCCGACGGGATGGAGTACGAGCTCGACGGCGACGGCGATGTGCTGCGCGACGGCGAGGACAAACCGATCCCGAAGGGCGACTACGAGCGGGACGAAAACGGTGTTGCTCTGCTGGATGACGCGGGGCGGCCGTTCGAGCGGTGGCCGCACGACACGATCGAGTACAAGGGCCGGAAGATCCAGATCAAGAAGGCCAGCCCGGAAGCGTTGCAGGCGATGAGCTTGTCGACGTCGGACACGTTGCCGGCTGAGACGCAGCTGCGGATCTACCACCGGTATGTGGACTCCCACATCAGTATGCGGTCACGAGTCGAGCTGATGGACGCGATGCTGGCCGGTGAGTTCACCATGGACGACTACCGGGAGTTGTTCAAGCTGATCGCGAAGGCGGGCAGTGGACGCCCTACGAAGCCGTCGCGAGCCTAGCGGCGTTCGCGACGAAGAATTGGCGGCTGCTGCGTGGGCGGCTCATTCTGGCGGGGATCGCTGATCCGCTGCGGCAACTGCCGGATGTGCACGCGATCCTCGATGTGGCTGAGGTATTGATCACCGAGCACATGACGCAGGAGCAGTTGGACGCGTACTACCGGCGGACCTATCACGGGCCGTCGGCTCGGGTCGCTGCTACCGGGAAACCGGAGGAGCGACCCGACCCGGCCGGGTTCGATGTCGAGTCCCAACGCGACAGCTTCGCGGCGTTCGCCAAGGCCGTCGGCGGTCTGGAATAGGTCAGCTCTGCTGGACCTCGGGCGGGAGGTTCCAGTCCGCCTGGTCGCGGGGCAGCCGCTTCCCGGGGCGGACGGCTGACCAGTCGTCCACCGTTTGCGGCAGCCAGCCGCGCACGTCGCCGATCATCGCATCGGGCAGCGGCAGCTTGTACCGGTTGAGGGTGTCGCGCTCCACGTTGATGCGTTCGGCGAACCCGCCGCTGCTGAGGAAGCGGATCGTGGAGTGGCGCATCACGTGCCACTCCTCCCCTTCCCGGGTGGGCCGCTTGCCGGGGCGGCGGCGGTTCCACTCATCCGCTGTCTCCGGCAGCCAGCCGCGGATGTCGCCGATCATCGCGTTCGGTGTCGGTAGTTGGCCCTTGCGCCCGTAGGTGTTCAACGTGTTGCGGCTGATGCCGAGGCGCGCGGCGACCTCGCCGAGCCCCAGGTAGTGAATGGCCACAGGTGATCGCCTCCTTCTTCGTCGTCGCCGGGGTAACGGTACCGGCATATGTGTGTACCTTTTCGCCCACGGCCAGCGCAGTAGTCATGCCCTGTGATTACTGCAACAAGTTCCGTCGGTGCCGACAGGTTTACACCCGTTCATGCGTGGAGTTTCGGCGGCGGCTGCACCCCGCCCGCCTACCGTGCGCGCCATGACGAAGCCGGATTACGTCGAATTGGACCGAATGGGCGACTCCGCCTCCAGCAGGCATGGGGCGCGCGTCGAGAACTTCCTGCTGCACACTCAGGAAGGCAACGGGACGGCCGAGAGCCTGGCCAACTATCTCAACAATCCGGCGAATGGGGTGAGCTACCACTACACCGTGCGCGACCGCGTGGTGGTCGATGTGGTGGACACCGACCTGGCGAGCTGGTCGGTGTTGGACGCGAACCCGTTCACGATCAACCTCTGTTTCGCGGGCAGCCGGGTCTCGTGGACCCGCGAGGACTGGCTGAGCATCCGTGACGACATCCGGATCGCGGCCTGGCTCGCGGTGCAGGACGCGCGCAAATACGGGTTCGACACCTATGTCATCGCGCCCCCGTACCGGCGGCGGCAGGGCATCAGCGATCACCGCTACGTCACCGAGTGCCTCGGCATCGGCACGCACACCGATGTGGGACCGAATTTCCCCTGGGACGTGTTCGCCCGCGACGTCGCAGAGTTCACCGGCACTATCCACGAGGAGGAAGACATGCCCAGTGCGAAAGAGATCGCCGATGAGGTGGTCAAAGCCATTCTGTCGGCGCGACCGCAGCAGCCGGACGGCAGCACGGACGCCACAGTCGGCGAGCTGCTGACGTGGATCGACAAGCACACCGCCGACGGGATCGACTTGGCTGCTGGTACCGGCAGCAAGGACCAGCGCGGCCCGCTCCAGCCGACCGGGTTCGACTACCTCGCCGACCTCACCCCAGGCGAAGCGCTCGGGGTGATCGGCGCCGCATTGAACATTCCCGGTTTCCGTGACCCGCGAAAGGACGAGCAGCGATGAGCGCGATGCTGGACAAGCTGGACGGTGGCGACTGGGTGAAGCTGCTGGGTGCGCTGGTCACCATCATGTCCGTGTTCGCGACGTAGCCGGTCATGGATTTACCCACTCTCCCGTGGGAGTCCATCGGCATCGTCGGCGTGATCGTCGGCATCGGAATGCTGGTGATCACCGGCAGGCTCGTGCCGCTGTCGTTGCATCAAGCGATTGTGGACGATCTGCGCGCGCAGATCGCCGCGTTCCAGCGCCGCGATGAGGCTCGCGAGCGGGACACCGCGATGCAGATTCAGCAGAACTCGACGCTGCTGGTGCGACAGGCGGAAATCTGGGACCGCGTGCTGAGTCCCGCCGACCCTCGTCAGGAATCGGGAAATCATGTGGCGCCGACTACTCGGGATTGACCGCAAGTCCGACCAGGAGGCGCGCCGCGCGGCCGAGGAGGCGGCCGCGCGGGCCGAGGCCGACCTGCGCCGGACCGAGCAGCGTTGGCCGGAGGTACGCCGCCTGGCGAAGGGATTGGACAAGGGCTTGGAGCGCAACCACATCGTGGAGACGCTGCTCATCTCGATACAAAGGGAGAACCCGCGGTGACCGCTCGCATCCGCCGGTACGTGCTCGCCGCGGCGGCGCTGCTGGATGTGCTGATCCTGGTGATCGAACCACCGGCCGACGCCGCGATTGCGCTGCTGATCGCGATTGCTGTGAAGTCCGGAGTGCTGGCCTGTGTGTATGGCTTCGGCAGTCCCTGGTATCGGACGAAGCTCGGCAGCAATCTGCTCGCCCTGGCGGGCGCGGTCGCGGTCGGCTCCGGGGTGAGTGCGTTGCGGCTGCTCGATATCCGGTACCCGCATGACGAGCGGATCGTGGCCGTGTCGGTGGCGATCGTCGCGTTCAGCTTCATCCGGTTCCTGCTGACCGTGGTCCAGCTGCAGCGGGAAGGGAAGCGTGGGGGCGCGGTGAGGTCGGGCGGGCAGTGACCGTGGGTTGTCCCGGTTTGTCCCGTCGTTGTCCCGGGTCCGCCGTCGCTGGCGGGTTCTCGGGTCGCTCGGGTCGCGTAGACCGACAGGAAGCACCCCTTCAACCAGCGTTAGCGAGCTATAACCGAGTGACAATCGGTGATAATTTTCTATTACCGACGGGTAGCTTCGGGCAACACGACTGAGACATTCTCCACATTGCA
>NZ_JBEXYF010000041.1:0-64036 GCF_040630775.1 Nocardia sp. NPDC005745 | reverse complement strand
GCCAGGTCTTCCCAGCGTTTGCCGTGGCCGGTCACACCGTGCACGTTTGCGCGACCGCCGCTTGCTCCTTCGTCGCCTACGCGACGGCCGCGCAAACGCGAGCCGGGCCGCGAACGGAACATGCTCGGTCTCGCTTCGCTCGAAAACGGGAGTCGGGGTCCGCAGGGCGCGTTGGCATTCGAACTCCAGATTTGGTGCACGTGGCTCGGCGCGGTTGTCCATTCTGTCGCTGCTCGTGCTCACGGCGCACCTAGCCCGGCCGAGATCGCGCGCGCCTGGCTGTGAGCGGACGATGCTTGCTACGGGTGATTGTCGGATTCCCGCCGCAGCGCACCGGAGCGGGGCTGGGCTCCCCGCAGGCCGGCAATCTCGAGCCAGGCCGAGCAGGAGGAGTGCGTTGGGGCGATACTTCGACGCGGTGCACGCGGCTGGGGATGCGCGTCGAGTGACCGACTCGTCGCTCACCGCCGACGCGGCGGACGACAGGAGCGTGCTGGTTTCGAGAGTGCCGTCGGTATTCGCGGTCGCCTCTAGATCGGCAGGCGGTGTCAGGTGTTGCTCAGCTCGAACCGGGGCGGGCCAGGGCGCCGAGTTCGAGAAGCGGACCAATCAGGTCCGGAGCGGGGCGACCCGGGCTCGACGCGAAGCAGCCTGGATGTAAAGGTTCCTCATGGCTGAAAACACGCTGACATCCGTGTCCGACGGCGGGCGGCGGCCCGCGCTGGCGCTGGCCGCCCTGCTGTTCGGCGCGGGGGTTTTGCATTTCGTCCGGCCGAAGCCTTTCGATTCGATCGTGCCGCGCTTCCTGCCCGGGCGCGCCCGCGACTACACCTACGCTTCCGGCGTGGCCGAGATCGGCGTCGCGGCCGCGCTCGCGATCCCGCGTACCCGCAGCTTCGGCGGACGCCTCGCCGCGCTGCTGTTCATCGTGGTGCTCCCGGCCAACGTGCAATTCACCGCGGACATGCTGGCCAGCGAGAAGGCTCCGTGGCTGGTCAAGATCGGCTCGGCGCTGCGGCTGCCGTTGCAGGTTCCGCTCATCACTCAGGCGCTGGCGGTGAGCCGGCGGGCGCGGCGTTCCTGATCAACTCGGCCAGTTCCTCCGGACCGGCCAGGTTCACCGGCGCGATGGTGCGACCGGTACGCACGTAGTGGAACGCGGCGCCGATCCGGTCCAGCATCTCGTGCTCGGGCCGTCCCTCCCGCGCGGCCATCAGCCGCGCCCACGCCAGGCGATAGACGGCCAGCTGCATGGCGACCGCCGATTCCTCGGCGGCGCTGGGCTCGGCGCCGGTCTTCCAGTCGACCACGGTCCAGCGGCCGCCCGGTTCGGCGAACACCGCGTCCATCCGGCCGCGGATCACGGTGCCCGCGATCGACGTCTCGAACGGAATCTCCACCTCGATCGGGCTGCGATCGGCCCACCGCGAGTTCAGGAACGCCTCCTGCATCGCGGTCAGCTCCGCGTCCAGGCCCGCGTCGGCCGCGCCGCTGTCGGCCGCACCGGGCAGTTCGTCCAGACCGAGCAGGCGCGTGGAGCCGAACCACCGCTGCACCCAGGCGTGGAATGCGGTACCGCGGCGGGCCAGCGGATTCGGCGGGTAGGGCAACGGGCGACGCAGGCGGGCGGCGAGTCTCGCCGGGTCGGCGCGCAGCTCGACCAGGGCGGTCGCCGCGATCTGACCAGGTAGCTCGACCTCCTCGGCGGCAACCGCGGCGGCCCGGTGTTCGGCCAGCAGGGCGTCGACGTCGGCGGCCCAGCCTTCGGGATCGCCGGGGTCCGGCGCGGGCTGGATGTGCTCGGGCCGGAACCGGTCCTCCGGCGGGGGCGGGGCGAAACCGGTCGCGGCGAATGCCGGTTCGCCTGCGGACAGGTACTCCTCCACCGGGTCCGGCGCCGTGCCGAAATAGGGTTCGATGTCCGCGTACGGGTCGGCGTATTCGGTTGTGATGACTTCGAAGTGCTCCGCGAACTCGTCCGGCGGGTACTCGTCGTCGGGCGGGTAGTAGTCCGGTTCGAACGTGAGATCCGGCTCGTCCGGCGGCGGGGGCGCCGGCTCGACGCGGTCGGGTCCGGCGCTGAGGTCCGAAACGATGCCCGATGCGTCCGGGTCGCTGCGCCCGGCATGGGCCGCATCAGCACGACCGGAAGCTACGGCCCGGCCCGGCGAGGTCTCGGACGAATCCGGGTCACCTTGTGCGGCATCGACGGGACCGACACGCGCGTCGGCACGGTCGGAGCCGGCGCCACGGTTCGAAGTGGTCCCGGACGAATCCGGGTCACCCTGCCCGGCATCGGCGGGGCGGGCACGCAGCTCGGCCAGCGCGGCGCGGACCAGCGCGGCGCCCTGTTCGATGGGGTCGCGGCGGGTACTGAGCGGGTCTCGTGGCCACTCGGCGGTCGCCGGGTTGTCGGTGAAGGGGTTGACGGTGTCGGCGGCGGGCGGGTCGTCCCAGCGGTCGATCGTCAAGACGTCGTGGGCCGGGCTTTGCGGGTCCTCGTGCGCTTGTTTCAGTTCCAGCAGGAAGTCCGAGGGGCCCTTCGGGGAGCTGCCGGTCTCCGCCCAGTGATGGGCCGAAACCAGCAGGACGCGTTCGGTTCTGGTGAGCGCGACGTAGAACAGGCGGCGTTCCTCATCGATCCGGCGGCGTTCCAGCGCCTCCTTGTGCGCTTTGATCGCGCGGTCGAGGTCCGCGCGGTCGTACAGGTCGGTGAGATCGAGTACGGGCACGCCCTCGGCCGCGTCGTCCTGCTGACGGTCACCCCGCAGCGACGTCGGCAGTTCCGCCAGCGCGCCCAGCCACGTACCGGAACCGACTTTGGACGGGAACACGCCCTCCACCACGTGCGGGACCGCGACGATCTCCCATTCCAGGCCCTTCGCCGCATGAACGGTCAGTACCTGCACGCGGTCCTTGGCGACCTCGACCTCGCCCGGCTCCAGACCGTTCTCGACCTCCTCCGCGGCGGCGAGGAACGCGAGCAGTCCGCCGAGCGAGGCGCCGGTGTCCGCGGCGTACCCGGCCACGACTTCGGCGAACGCGTCCAGATGCTCGCGTCCGGCCCCGGTACCCGCCATGGCTCGTCGGGTCTGGGTCTCCACCCCGACGCCGATGGTGCGCTCGACGTCGGCGACCAATTCCGCCAGGGGCTGACCGCTGCGTTCGCGCAACGCGGCCAACTCCCGGCCCAGTGCCTCGATGCGGGCGAACCCGGCGGAGGAGTACTGATCCGGCGGGCCGGGGTCGGCGATCGCGTCGGCCAGCCCGGCCTGTTCGGCGGGTTCGGGCGCCACTTCGCGCAACGCCTCGTCCAGCGCGGCGCCATCGGCGATCTCGGCCGGGCCCTGCGAACCGGGCCGCCGGATGGACAGCTCCCTGGCGCGGCGGTTGAGCGCGGCGATGTCGGCGACTCCGATGCGCCAGCGCGCACCGGTCAGCACGCGCATGGCGGCGCTGCCCGCGCCGGGTTCGGCGATCAACCGCAGGGTGGCGACGATGTCGGCGACCTCCGGCGTGGCGAGCAATCCGCCGAGGCCGACGATCTCCACCGGGAGTCCTTGCGCGCGAAGCGCTTCCGCGAGCGGCGCGGCGTCGGCGTTGCGTCGCACCAGTACCGCCGACGTGGGCGGGGGCTGCTTCGCGGCGCGCCGGGCGGCCCACTCCGCCGCGATCCGCTCGGCCACCCAGTCACGTTCGGCGGCGACGGTGTCGGTCGACGCGAGCGCCACCACCCCCGGCCCGGCTTCGGGCTTGGCGCGCAACGCGTCGACCGTCACTCCGCCGCCCTCGATCGCCTTGCGCCGCAACGGTTCCGCGACAAGGTTCGCCAGCGCCAGCGCCTCCGGCGGATTGCGCCAGCTGGTGAGCAATGCCAGCGTGGGGGCGGGAACGCCCGGCGCGGTGGGGAAGTCGGTGGCGAACCGGGGCAGATTCGCCGCCGAGGCGCCACGCCAGCCGTAGATCGACTGCATCGGGTCGCCCACAGCGGTCACGGCAAGACGTTGCGCGTCGTGCGGTCGCGAGCGCTGATCGCGCCGCTCGGCTCGGGCGTACGGGTCGTGCGCACCGGCGAACCGGGGTTGCTCCGCTCCCGTCGCGTCGACGCGCCGCATGCCCTGCGCGGAGTCGCCGGAAGCGCTCCCCCCAGATGCCCGGGAGCCTCCAGCGGGACCATCCGCCAAAGCGTCCCCACCTGACACACCCATCCCTCCGCCGGAGGGGTGCGACTCACGGGCCGCCGTGCCGGCGTCCGGCTGATCGCCCTCCACCACCGGCGACCGCGGCTCCCCTGACCGGTCCGCGTCGCCGCGCAGCAAATCTTCTTCTTGGGCCGCCGAATCGGCGTGCGCGGCCGCATCGGGCGGAGCATCGCCCTCCGAGCCACCCCAGAGCGGCTCGCCGACGTCGTAACCATGTGTGCCGGGCTGCGCCGCCTGCTCGGAATCGGCAGGGACAGAGGTGCTCGACGAATCCCGGCCTCCGGTGGCAGCGGGATCACCATTCGTTTCCCGCGATACGTCGTGCGTATCGGCTCCGTGCGTCGATGCCGGGTCCGGTGCGCCCGCCGGCGCACCGCCGAACAGGGCGGCGAGCAAGACGCGCTGGGCGTGGCCGGTGTCCTGGTATTCGTCGAGCAGAACCAGCCGGAACCGGGCGCGTTCGGCGGCGGCGACCTCGGGGTGCTCGGCGGCCAAGCGCGCCGCCAGGGACATCTGCGCGCCGAAATCGAGTGCGCCGCGGCGGCGCAACGCCTCGCTGAGCTGTTGCACCAGCGGCAGCAGTGCGACCCGTTCCCGCTGCACCTGCACGATGTTGAGCAGCGTTTGGCTCGGCCCGCCCCGCTGACGCGGACCGGCGGGCAGCGTGTGCACCAGCTTGGCCAGTTCGGTGTGCGCCTCGGCCAGTTCCTCCGGCTCGACCAGATGCTCGGCGAGCTGTCCGGACAGCGCGAGCACCGCCTCGGTGACCGACACGGGGGTGCGTTCGGTCTCCAGGTCGCCGTCCCAGGTGCGGACTACCTGGTGGGCGAGCTGCCAGAGCTGGGTCTCGGTGAGCAGGGCCGCCGAGGGTTCCACCGGAAGCAGCAGGCCGTGTTCGGTGAGCAACCTGCCCGCGTACGAGTGGTAGGTGCTGATCTCCGGTTCCGCGCCGGTCAGCTGGGCGCGCAGCCGGCCGCTCGGGTCGAGTTCGCGCAGCAGCGGCGCGCCGGCCAGCCGGGCCAGCCGGGTCCGGATGCGGGCGGTCAGCTGCTGGGCGGCTTTGCGGGTGAACGTCAGCCCGAGCACTTCGTCGGGCAGGACGAGCCCGTTCGCGACCATCCACACCACGCGGGCGGCCATGGTCTCGGTCTTGCCCGCGCCCGCGCCAGCGACCACCAGCGTCGGGCCCGGCGGCGCGGCGATCACGGCGGCCTGTTCGTCGGTCGGCGGCGGCAGGCCCAGCGCCTGCGCCAGCTGATGCGGCGTCACCCGGCCGGTCACGGCAGCGCCCCGGCGACCGGCCGCGGCGAGGCCGAGGGCTCGCTCACTCGTCGGTCACCTGCCTCCCGCTGTCCTGCACGGGGCAGCTGCCCGCCACCGCGCAGTGGCGGCATCCGTCGTTGCGCATGGCGAGGTAGCCGGGGCCCTGCGTGGACGCGGCGGCCTGGTGAATGGTGTCCCGCCAGTGCTCGAGCGCCTCGGCGTCCAACGGGGGCTGCATGCGCTGGGTAGCGCCCTCCGCCTTGCTCGGCTTCGCGACGTACACCAGCCGGGCCCCACCGGGTTCGCCGGACACACCGGCCTCGGTGCCCGTATCGGCGGAGCCGGGTTCCGCCGGTGCGTTGAGAGCGCCCATGGCGGCCGCCACCTGATAGGTCGCCAGCTGCGCGTGATCGACGGCGGCCTGCTTGGTGACGGGCGACTTGCCGGTCTTCACGTCGACGATCACGAATCGTCCCTGCGCGTCCCGCTCCAGCCGGTCGACGCGGCCCCGGATCCGCACGGCGCGTTCTTCTTCCGTGCGCGCGGGCAACTCGCAATCCACCGGCACCTCGACACCGGCCTGGGTGAGTTCGCCACGGGTGTTGCGGACCCAGGCCGAGAAGGTCTCCAGCATCGCCTCGGTGCGGCGCAGCTCTTGCCGGGAATGCCAACCGGTCCCGGGATCCACCGCCTGCCAAGCGCGATCCAGCGCCTCACGCACCTGGTCCGGGGGTACCTTGCCCGCGAGCGCCTGCACCAGCGTGTGCACCAGGTTGCCCTTGACGGCGTGCGGGTTGTCGCCGTCGGTGCCGCCGTTGCGTTCCAGCGCCCAGCGCAGCGGGCAGGTGCGCAGCAATTCGACGGTCGAGGGCGACAGTGCCACCGCGCCGTCGTCGTCGGTCCACAGCGGTCGCCGCGAGCTGAGCTCGGCGGTGCCGTACCAGTCCTCGGGGTGGGTGCCCCGCACGCCCGCGTCCGCCAGCCGCGCGAGCTGATGAGCGGCGCGGCGCCTGCGCTCCGGATCGGCCTCGGGATCGCAGACCACGCCGCGCAATTCGGCGACCAGGGAGTGCATCACCAGGGCGCGTCCGGGATCGACCACCGGCAGCGCACCGGGCTCGCCGTCGTCGTCGTGCCCGAGCAGTTCGGCGAGGAATCGCGAGGGAACCAGATCGCGTTCGCCCGCGACCGATTCCACGGCGGTGACCAGCAGTGAACGCCGGGCCCGGCTGCACGCGACGAGCAGCAGCCTGCGTTCCTCGGCCAGGATCGGCGCCGCGCGGCTCACCCGTTCCCCCGCGTCGGACACCCCGGCGGTGAGATCGACCAGGTCCTCGGTGTGCAGGAGGGTGCCGCGGGCGCGCGGGTTGGGCCAGATCCCCTCCTGGACCGCGGCGACGGCGACCACATCCCATTCCCGTCCGGCGGCGGCGTGCGCGCTCAGCAGCGCCACCGCCTCGCCCGGTGCCGTTCGCGGCGCCGCGTCCTGTGGAATCTCCTGTTGGGACAGGTATTCGACGAAACCTTCGATGCTCGCGCGTGGCAACCGGTCGACGTAGGCGGCGGCCGCGTCGAACAACCCGACCGCGGCGTCCAGATCGCGATCGGCTTGCATGCCGACCGCGCCGCCGCGCTCCGACTGGGCCACCCAGCGCCGTTCCAGCCGGGAACCGGTCCACAGCGCCCACAGCACGTCCTCCAGGCTCGCGCCGCGCCCGCGCGCCTTCCGTGCCCGGCGCAGCGCGTCCAGGACCCTGCGCAGCGGCGCGGCCTCGACCTCGGTGAGCCGGTTCAGGATCGCCGGATCGCCGGTCCCGATCAACAGGTCGCGCAGCACCTGCGCGGAGGGGCGGTCGACGTTCGCGTCGCGGTCCGGCGGCGGATCGTCGGCCGCGTCCGGGGTTTTCGCCCCGGCGCGCACGAATTCCAGCGCGGCGCGCCGGATGCCCCGCCGCAGCCTGCGCAAGGCGATCTGGTCGGCGCCGCCGAGCGGGCCGGACAGCAGGTCGAGGGCGTCCTCCGGTTCGAATGCCGGTTCCGCGCCTCGCTCGGCCGCCTCGCCCGCCAGGATCGCGCGCAGCGACAGCAGCATCCAGGCCGCGCCGCGCCTGCGCGCCAGCGGTGTGTCCAGTGCGGGCTGCTGCACGGGCACGCCCGCGGCGAGCAGGGCACGGCGCAGCGGCGCCAGCGACAGCGGCACCGAACGCACGATCACCGCCATCCGCGACCACGGCACTCCGCCGGTGAGATGCGCCCGGCGCAAGTGGTCGGCGATGAGCGCGGCCTCCTTCGCGGGGGTGGCCAGCACCCGGACCCGCACCTCGGTGCCGTCCTCCCGCGGTCCCGTACCTTCGGGCACCGGAATGCGCTGCGGCGCACTGCCCGGCAGACGTGCGGCGATCCGCGCCACCGCCAGCTCCACCTGACCGCCGCAGCGATGGCTGTCGCGCAGCACGATGCGCCGCTCGGGCGGCACGTCGAGCTCGGCGACGAACCGCGCGTCCGCGCCGCGGAAGGTGAAGACGGCCTGATCGGGATCGCCTGCGATCACCGTGGTCCGCGCGCTGTGCCCGATCGCCCTGACCAGGACGGCCGCCTGCGGGTCCAGGTGCTGCGCGTCGTCGACCAGCAGGTATCCGATCCTGGCGCGTTCGGCGGCAAGCAGATTCGGGTCGGCGGCCAGCGCGTCGAGCGCCGCGCCGACCAGTTCGGCGGCGTCCAGCGCGGGCGCGGTCGCCTCCGGCGCCTCGACGCCGACCGACCAGCGCAGCAGCATCGTCTGCTCGTAGCGGATGGCGAACCTGCCCGCCGCCACCCATTCGGGCTTGGCGTGCTCGCGGCCGAGCCGCACCAGCTCTTCCGGTCCGAGGCCGCGTTCGGTGGCCCGGAGCATGAGATCGCGCAACTGCTCGGCGAACCCGCCGAGCGCGAGCGCGGGCCGCAGTCGCTCCGGCCATAATCCGCTCGCGCCGTCGGCCATGTCGGCCAGATCGCCGCGCAGCATCTCGCGCACCACGGCGTCCTGTTCGGCGCCGGTGAGCAGACGCGGCGGCGGGTTGCCGTGCGCCAGCGCGTGCCTGCGCAGCACGGAGAAGGCATACGAGTGCAGCGTGCGCACCAAGGGTTCTCGTGTGGCGCCGGGCACACCGCCCTCCGCGCCGGGTTCCGGTCCGCTCAACCGCGTGGTGATGGCGTCGCGCACGGCGCCTGCCGCCTGTTTCGAATGGGTCAGCACCAGGACCGATCCGGGATCGGCTCCGGCGGCGATGCGCTCGGCGGCGAGATCGACCAGCAGGGCGGTCTTACCCGTGCCCGGTCCGCCGAGTACCTGCCATGGCCGCCACCCCGGACGCGCCGGACCGGACGCGGCGGCGGCGTCCAGCAGCGCGCGAACGTCGGCGCCCCAGTCTCGCGGCCGGGGCGCCACCACTGTCCGGCGAACCAGTCGCACCGCGCCATCCGATCGCACCACGCGGGCTATTGCAACAGACACGACCGACACGCCGGTACACGCCTCCGCCCGACCGCCGGTGCGCGCGACTGCGGCGCAGGTCAAAATGGACCGGTGTCTGTTTTGAATGTCCATCGGTTCGGTCCGACGACGGGACCGGTGGTGCTGGCCCTGCACGGTGTGACCGGCCACGGCAAACGCTGGGAAGACCTGGCCACCCGGCATCTGCCCGATGTCCGCGTGCTCGCGCCCGACCTGCGCGGACACGGTCGCTCGACCTCGCTGCCGCCCTGGAACTTCGAGACCATCGTCGAGGATCTGGTCGGATTGGTCACCGCCGAGGCGGACGGCCCGGTGGTGGTGGTCGCGCACTCCTTCGGCGGCGCGTGCGCGCTGCACCTGGCGCATCGGCATCCCGAACTGGTGCGCAAGCTGGTGCTGCTCGATCCGGCCATCGCATTGGAACCGGAATGGCTCAACGAGATCGCGCTGTCCACCCTCGTCTCGGCCGACTACGACAGCGTCGAGCACGCGCGCCAGGACAAATTGGACACCGGCTGGGGCGACGTCGAGCCGCGGTTGCTGGAAGCCGAACTCGACGAACACCTGATGCCCACCGCCGACGGGCGCTTCGGCTGGCGGATGAGCCTGCCCGCCGTCAACTCCTACTGGGGCCAGCTGGCCCGCCACTGGGTACTGCCGCCCGCCGACCTGCCCACCGTGCTGGTGCAGGCGATGAAGGTGCACCCGCCGTTCGTCACACCGGAGTTCCGCGCGGCGCTCACCGAGCACATGGGCGCCCGCCTGACCGTGCTCGAATGGAACTGCGATCACATGGTCGCGCAGGCGTATCCCGCCCAGACCGGCGAACTCGTGCGCTCGGTGCTCTGAGCCGATGCCGACCACCGACGCCCAGGTAGAGCAGGTGCGCGCGCTGGTGGCGGCGATCCCGCCCGGCCGGGTCGCCACCTACGGCGACATCGCGGCGGCCGCCGGTCTGTCCACGCCGCGCACGGTGGGCTGGATCATGCGCACCGACTCGGCCGACCTGCCCTGGCACCGCGTGCTCGGGGCGAGCGGCAAGCCCGCCGCGCACCTGGCCAACCGTCAGCTGCGCCTGCTCGCCGCGGAGGGCGTGCCGATCCACGACGGGCGCGTCGACCTGCGCGCCGCGCGTTTCCCGTTGCCCGATCTCCCGCGCGACTGAGCACCGCTTTCCGAAATGCCTCCGTGCCCGAATGGCGGACAGTACCGTTGATCCATGCCCACCCGCCTGGCATGCGTCGCCTTCGATGCCGACCGGCCGCGTCCGGTCGCGGACTTCTGGGCCGAACTGCTCGGCTGGAGCGTGACCCTCGACCGCCCCGACGAAGTGAACGTCGCGGCCCCCGACGCCGACGGTGGCGAGCTGGCGCTCACCTTCCTGCCCGCGATGCGGGCCAAGGTCGGCAAGAACCGCCTGCATCTCGATCTGGCCACCCGCTCGCTGGACCACCAGCGCACCCAGGTGGACCGGGCGCTGGCATTGGGTGCGCGATCGGTCGACATCGGCCAAGGCGCGGTGCCATGGGCCGTGCTCGCCGACCCGGAGGGCAACGAGTTCTGCGTGCTCGAACCCAGGGAGGAGTACGTGGACACCGGATCCGTCGCGGCGATCGTGGTCGACACGCGCGACCCGCGGCGCCTCGCCGAGTTCTGGTCGGCCGCCACGGGCTGGCCGTCCACGCACCGCGGCGAGCGGCTGACGGGGCTGCGTTCACCGACCGGGCTCGGCTCCTGGCTGGAGTTCGTGCGCACCCCCGACGCGGGGTCCGGCCGGACCAGGCTGCGCCTGGATCTCACCTCGTTTCCGGCCGACGACCGGGCCGCGGAAGTCGCCCGGCTGCACGCGGCGGGCGCCACGACGATCGACCGGGGCGCCCCGGTGGCCGCCAGGGACACCGACCTCGTGCTCGCCGACCCGGAACTCAACGAGTTCCGGCTGCTGCCCCCGGCTCGCTTCTGGTCGAACGCCTGATCCGAGCCGTCCGCTCCCGGGCTTCCCGGCGATGACGAATTAGCATGGCCGCCATGGTGTACCTAGCTCGAGGTCGTGGCGTGTGATCGCCGCCGACGCGATCGTGCTCGCGGGCGGCCGGGCCAGCCGGATGGGCGGCGTGGACAAACCGGCCATCGTCATCGGCGGCCGTTCCATGCTCGAGGTGGCGCTCGCCGCCGTCGCCTCGTGCGCGCACACGGTGGTCGTCGGACCGCATCGGCCCGAGCTGGCGCCGGAGATCATCCAGGTGCGCGAGGTACCGCCCGGGTCGGGTCCGGTGCCTGCGATCGACACGGGGTTGCGCGCCCTCGGCTCCGCCGCCCCGCTGGTGGTGGTGCTGGCCGCCGACCTGCCGTTCCTGTCGCCGTGGGCGATCGCCGAGCTCATCCGGCACGCGACCGAATCCGGCGCGGACGCGGTGTTCGCCGCCGACGAGTCGGGGCGTCCGCAGTATCTGATCGGGGTGTGGCGGCGCTCCGCGCTGACCGCCGCGCTGGGCGGGCTCGACGCGCTGATCAACCAGCCGATGAAAGCCCTGGTGCCCGCCGCCGCCGCGATCATCCCGCTCTCCGGCGTCGGCGACTGCGACACCGACGAGCAGGTACGGCAGGCCAGGGCGGCGGTCGACGCACCACGGCAGCAACCGCCGCTCGACCTCGACGAGGCACGAAACGTTCTGCGCCGCGACCTGTCCCGGCTCACCACGTACGAGGCCGATCTGCGTTCGGTGGTCGGGGCGGCGCTCGCGGGCCCGCTGACGGCGGCCGGGCCGCTGCCCCGCTTCGACGTCTCGGCGATGGACGGCTACGCGGTCGCGGGCGACGGCCCGTGGCGCCTGCGCCGCGATGTCGGCTTCGCGGGCGGGCGGCGACCGGTGGGACTGCTGCCGGGCGAGGCGGTGCGGATCGCCACGGGGGCGCACGTCCCGGACGGCACCACGGTTGTGCTGCGCGACGAATTCGCGCACATCGCCGACGAGACGCTGTACCGCCTGCCGGACACCCCGCTGCGCGACGACATCCGCAGCCGCGGCGAGGACCGCACGACCGGTGATCCGGTCGCACCGGAGGGCACGCCGGTCACCGCGGCGTTGGTCTCCGCGGCCGCGAGCGTCGAAGTCACCGTGGCGCCGGTGCGCGGCCCGGTCCGCGCGCGCATCGTGATGACCGGGGACGAGATCCGCAGCGAGGGGCCGCTGCAAGCGGGGCAGACCCGCGACTCGATCGGTCCTGTCCTGCCGGATCTGTTGTCCTGGAACGGCATTCGCGCCGCCGATCTTGTGCATCTGCGCGACACTCCGCACGGCTTCGACGAGGTCATGACCGTCACGCCGGAGTATGACCTGCTGGTGATCGTCGGGGCGACCGGCGGCGGGGCCGCCGACCAGCTCCGCGGTGCCCTCGCCCGCGCCGGAGCCGAGATCCTGGTACCGCGCCTGCGGCTGCGGCCGGGCGGTTCCACCGTCGTGGCTCAGCTCACCTCCGGCACCACGGTGCTCGGCCTGCCCGGCAACCCGTTCGCCGCCGTCGCGACGCTCATGGCGCTCGCACCGGCGATCGTCGAGGGCCGCACCGGCGCCACTCCCGCGCGCCCACTGCGCGGACCGCTGCACAACGCGGCCGAGATCACCGGACCGGTGCCCCGCATCGTCCCGGCCCGCGCCGCCGACGAAGGTGGCTGGATCGGCGACCCGACCGTCCGCACGGCACACCTCGGCGGCCTCGTCGACCGCGACGGCTTGGTCGTCGTCCCGCCCGACGCCGACGACGGAGCGATCGTCGAATTCCTGCCGCTGCGCCGCTGAGGCAACATGTGGTTCGTCGCTTTCGGGCACGAAAGTGCTTGCAGCGCAGCCTCTCCAGGAGAACGTGTGCGCACAGGAAGCCGAGAGCGCGCCGAGACCCGGTCCCGGCGACGAACCGAAGTCGTTGTCGCACAGAGGAATCCGCGGTAGCAGTGGCGACCACTCGAATGATCCGCACGCTTCTTCACGACAGCGGAATCGAATTCACCGCGATAAACACCGCCGCACCCGCGCAAGCGTTACCACTCGCCCTGATCAACCCTTCGCCCCAACTCTCCGGCGCGCCGGTCAGAAGAATGTCAACCAGAGGCACACCGCAACCGAATTCGTTATCTGAATCAATGCAGATATCGCCCCTACCTGCGTAAACATGACAGATCTGCCGCTAAGGGGCTTATTTTTCATTTCCCCTTCCGGACGCCATATCCGCTCGCTATCGTGAGTTCGTTAGGCGAATATCAATCCCCCGGAAAGGACCGTGTGGAGATGACTGAAAAGTCGAAGAAAACGCCTAAGAAAATGCCGAAGCAGATGCCGAGGCAGCAGCAGCAACAGCGCCAAGAGCAGGACATGCGCGAGGGCGCGGACATGGAAGGCCGTCGGGGCACCAGGAGCGAGATGCCCGACCGGCGCGGCGAGCAGGAGCGCCGCCGCTAATTGATCTGCGCCACCCGCGCCGCCGGCCCCAACTCCTCCCGGGACCGGCGGCCGCGGTCGTTCGAGACCAGTGCGCTTACCCCTCAGGTAATTGCCGCACCGCGCGCGGCGGACCTACCGTCGGTGCGACGCCATTCCCGGCGTGATCGAACGAAGGAAGGCCAAACGCCGTGTCCGCCTATGGCTTCGCCCACCTCCGCAGTCGCAGGGCCCATCCCGACATCCTCGAATACCTGGAGCGCATCCAGGCCACCTTGGACCCGTTCGGCGGCCGCTTCGTCATCCACGGGCCCCCGGCCGAGGTCGTGGAAGGCAACTGGCCCGGCAGCATGGTGCTGATCGAGTTCCCCGGGATGACCGAGGCGCGAGAGTGGTACCACTCGCCCGCCTACCAGGAGATCCTGCCGCTGCGCGCCGATCACATCGACGGCGACCTGCTGCTGATCGAGGGCGTCGGCCCGGACTACGACCCACGCGAACGAGCCGCGAAACTGCGCACCCTGGCCGCCTGACGCGATTTCGGCCCGCTGTCCCCCGTCCGATACCGTTGACCAGGCACGACACGGTTCGACGCGAGAAGGATGCGCCTGATGGACGACAGCTCTCTGGTCTGGGACGACGGCGCGCTCGTCACCATCGACCAGCGCGGCCTGCCACACGAGGTGCGTGAACTGCGGCTGAGCACCGTCGACCAGGTGATCGATGCGATCAAGGCGCTGGCCATCCGCGGCGCGCCCGCCATCGGCATCGCGGGAGCTTTCGGCGTCGTCATCGCCACCGCCGCGCACACCGTGGACGGCGTGGTGGACGAGGCGGCGGTGCAGGCCGAGGCGGACCGGATCGCCGCCGCCCGGCCGACCGCGGTGAATCTGGCCTGGGCGGTGCGGCGGGTTCGGACGAAGGTGGGCCACGGCGCGGGCGCGGTGCTCGCCGAGACGCTCGACATGCTCGCCGAGGACGGCCGGGTCAACCGGGCCGCCGCCACCCACGCCGCCGACCTGGTGCAGCGCCTGTGTGCGGACCGGCCGCTGCGTGTGCTCACCCACTGCAACACCGGGCGGCTGGCGACCAGCGCGTTCGGCACCGCCATCGGCACGCTGCGGGTGCTGGCCGAACGCGGCGCGATCGAACAGGTGCTGGTGGACGAGACCCGGCCGCTGTTGCAGGGCGCGCGGCTGACCACCTGGGAACTCGCCGAAGCGGGCATCCCGCACCGGCTCACCATCGATTCCGCCGCGGCCTGGGCGATGGCGACCGGACAGGTCGACTGCGTGCTCGTCGGCGCCGACCGGGTCACCGCCAACGGCGACGTCGCCAACAAGATCGGCACCTACGGTCTCGCGCTCGCCGCCCGCCACCACGGCATCCCGTTCGTCGTGGTCGCCCCGGAGTCGACCCGCGACCTGTCGATGGCCACCGGCCGGGAGATCGTCGTGGAGGAACGCGCGGCAGCCGAGGTGACCGGATTCGGCGGCGTGGCAACGGCTCCCGTTCGGACCGACGTCTTCAACCCGGCGTTCGACGTCACGCCCGGTGCGTTGGTGACCGCGGTGGTCACGGAGAACGGCGTGGTGCACCGCGGCGATTCGTCACGTGGCGCCGCGACCGCGAGCGCCGCCCCCGAACTCGGACCCGATCCGTCGCACGGCGCGGCCATCGCGGACCTCGCTCGCGAGCTCTACCGGCGCGGCTGGATGCCGGGCACGGCGGGCAACATCTCGGTGCGCACCGGCGCCACCGCCCTGGTCACGGGGAGCGGGTTGTCCAAAGGCGAACTCACCGAGCGCGACATGGTCTCCGTGCGGGTAGCGGACTCCGCGGCCGTGGCAGGCCACGGACGCAAACCTTCCGCCGAGACGATGATCCACACCGCCGTCTACCGGACCCGCCCGGCCCAGGCGGTCGTGCACATCCATCCGCCGTTCGCCACCGCACTGGCCACCCGCTCGGCGTCCCCCGGCACGCTCGCGACGCTGCGGATCACCGACTACGAGCTGATCAAGGGGCTCGGCGGCGGCGATCCGGCCGTCGCGGAGATCCCGGTCTTCCCGAACTGGCCCGAGGTGCCGCGCATCGGCGCGGACATCGAGCGCTACCTGCTCGACCATCCCGGCGCGCTGCCCGTCCTGGTCATCGCCGGTCACGGCATCACCGCCTGGGGCGATGATCTCGCCCAGGCGCGCGATCGCGCCGAATGCCTGGAAGCATTGTGTGAGCTGGTGTCCCGCACCGGCAGTCCGGCGGCGTTCGCCCCGCGCGACGACTTTCTCGAGATTGGAATGACATGACCCTCCTGCAGGTGATGGCCGCGGGCGACGCGGCCGACGTGCGCGTACGCACCAGCGACGACGAGGTGATCGGCACCGAACTGGCGAAGCACGGCGTAACCTTCGGCCGCTGGCCGGTGGTCGAGAACGCCGCGTCGGTGTCTTCCGAGGATCTGCTCGCGCACTACACGACGAACGTCGCGGAACTGAACGGCTCCGGGCGCTACAAGCACATCGACATCGCGCGCATCCACCCCGACGACGCCGACCCGAAGTGGCCGGAGATCGCCGCGGGCGCGCGCGGGAAGTTCCTCGACGAGCACCGGCACGCCGAGGACGAGGTGCGCTTCTTCGCCGCCGGACGCGGCTGCTTCTATCTGCACCTGGGCGAGGAGGTCTTCGCGGTGGTGTGCGAGGGCGGCGACCTGCTCTCGGTGCCCGCGGGCACGCTGCACTGGTTCGACATGGGCGAGCGCCCCGATTTCATCGCCATCCGCTTCTTCGAGGAAGCGGACGGCTGGGTCGGCGACTTCACCGGCGACAAGATCAGCGCGGGCTTCCCCACCCTCGACGAGCTGCTGACCGCGCCGTGATCGACGCCGTCGTCGTCGATATCGAGGGCACCACCAGCCCCACCGCCGCGGTCCGCGAAGACCTGTACGGCTATACCCGGCAACGGCTCCCGGAGTGGCTGGCCGAGAACGGCTCCACGAACGCGGCTCCCGTGCTGGCCGCGACCAGGGAGCTGGCCGGACGCCCGGACGCGGGCCCGGAGGAAGTCGCCGCGATCCTGCGCGAGTGGCTCGACACCGACGTCAAGGCCGAGCCGCTCAAGACCGCGCAGGGCCTGATCTGCGCGGAGGGCTTCCGTGGCGGCGCACTGCACGGCGAGTTCTTCCCGGACGTGCCACCGGCGCTCGCCGCGTGGCACGCCGCGGGGCTCGCGCTGTACGTCTACTCCTCGGGATCGGTACGCAATCAGCGGGATTGGTTCGCCTTCGCGCGCGGCGGCAGCCTGTCCGAGCTGATCAGCGGGTACTTCGATCTGTCGACGGCGGGCGGCAAGCGCGAGTCGTCCTCCTACGACAAGATCGCCGGCGCCATCGGCATCCCCGCCGAACGCATCCTGTTCCTCTCGGATCACCCGGACGAATTGGACGCCGCCACCGCCGCCGGTTGGCGGGTCGCGGGGCTGGCCCGGCCCGGCGAGCCCAATCCCCCACGCCCGCCGCATCATTGGGTCGAGACATTCGCCGACATCGATCCCACTCGCCGCCTCTGAGCGGTCAGGGGAGGCGTCGGGGTCCGCACCGGCGGGTCGCGACATCCATCGAAAATCATCCCTCGCCGCCCTCACCACTGCGATTCGGCGCGGACGAGTGGGCTGTTCGTGCGCGAGCCGCTCGGAGTCGGCCCGGCGCGGACAGGTAGGCGCGCAACTCCGATGCGGTCCAGCCCGATCGCTCCGCTACCCTGCGTATCCTGGTAAAGGTGGCCCGAAGCAACATCGGCGCAACTATGGCTCAGATTCTGCGTCGTATCGATGTTTCTCTCGATGAGGTAAGTCGAGTTCTCGCTCGACGTACCCACGCGATTGCCCAAGACCTTCGGCGCGGAACGAACGCGTTGGTGGACAGCGACGCAGCCAACGCGCTCGAGCTGCGCCGCGCCGGGGTCGACCACCGCAAGGCCGCCGCCGACTATGTGCGGAAGTTCCCGGGGAAATGGGTCCAACCACCTTTGCGCCGCATAGATAACGCGCCGGAACTCGTCGCGGATGAACTCGAACGCATCTTTCGCGCCGGAGACCGCGCGCGTTGGGCGAACTACTCCCCTGGGCTGTGGCAGCAAGGCCATCGGGCATTCGAGGCGTGGCTGAAGACGGAGGGCCCGCTCGCCCCGCTGAACGAGCACTACGGCCTGAACTGCTGGGAGATGGTCACCTACGCGGCGACCCGAGCAGGCGTGCTGGACAAACATCAACTGCGAGACCTGGTCGAATTGCGGCGGCGTCCGGACGGCACCTGGGGTGAGGACTATCTCGAGGTGTGGGTCGACCGCATGGGCGACTGGCTGATCCCGGAGGGGCGTCGCCGCTACACCGGGGAGCCGGAGAGCCCTCGGCCGCAACGCGGCGATATCGTCGTGTGGAACAGCGCCGACCACGTGACGGTGGCCACCGGCCGCACAGGAGCGGACGGATCGCCCGAGCTGTATTCTTTCTGGAACATGCCGAAATACCCGTTGACGTGGGACGAAGGCACCAGTTCCTATTCGGCGGTATCGGATGCGGTACAAGTCACGACAGTCGATGAACTGACCAACGCCATGTACGGCGCGCGGGACAAGGACGGCAATCTCGCGTTTCCGCCGTCGCAGAAGTTCGAGATTTTCTTCGGCCGCGGCCCTTGGTGAACGCGTCGGCACATCTTCGGCAAATTGTGATCCAGGCAACGTGTACCCACCGGAAAAGCGCTCGGAATCCTCCGAATGGAAGGAAAATCAGCGTAACCGGGGCAGTGCCGAGTCGTGTTAACAAATGTAAAGCGCGAGAGAACCGGTCGTTTCCAAAGCATCACCGCGTCGGCGGGGAATCACCCCTTCCGAGCCGCCCTCGACCAGGTCATCGCACATCCGCCCTGGTCGCTTCGTCCGGCGCGCCCCGCACGCGCAGCGCCACCGTGACCGCCACGTTGCGCCGATCTCACAACTCACCACACGGTGGAATGGGCTGTGAGAGAGTGGTTTGGCGAGCCGTCGACGTCTCCTTACGCTCGGAACATCAGCCCGATTTGTACAGCTCGAAGGGGACGTCGTGGTTAATTCGCGTAGCCAGGGTCGCGTGCCCTCCGCCCCGGCCACCGACGCCGGGGACGCGCTCTTGCGGCTGGGGAAGTACTTCCACCGGGGCGAGGTGTCGTCCGATCAGCGGACGCTGCACAAGGTCGGCGGGCGCAGCGCCGACGAGTTCTACCGCGATCGCTGGTCCCACGACAAGGTGGTGCGCTCCACGCACGGCGTGAACTGCACCGGCTCGTGCTCGTGGAAGATCTACGTGAAAGACGGTGTGATCACCTGGGAGTCGCAGCAGACCGACTACCCGTCGGTGGGCGCCGACAAGCCGGAGTACGAGCCGCGCGGCTGTCCCCGCGGTGCGTCGTTCTCCTGGTACACCTACTCGCCCGCCCGGGTGCGCTACCCCTATGTGCGCGGCACGTTGCTCGAGCTGTACCGGGAAGCCAAGTCCCGGCTCAAGGATCCGGTGCTGGCCTGGGCCGACGTCGTCGAAGACCCGGAGAAGGCGCGCAGCTACAAGGCCGCCCGGGGCAAGGGCGGATTCGTGCGCGCCGAATGGTGGGAGGCGGCCGAGATCGCCGCCGCCGCACACGTCTACACGATCAAGCAGTACGGCCCGGACCGGGTGGCCGGGTTCTCGCCGATTCCGGCCATGTCCATGGTCAGCCACGCCGTCGGCGCCCGGTTCATCTCGCTGCTCGGCGGCTCCATGCTGTCGTTCTACGACTGGTACGCCGACCTGCCGGTGGCCTCGCCGCAGGTGTTCGGCGACCAGACCGACGTGCCCGAGTCGGCGGACTGGTTCGACGCCGGTTACCTCATCATGTGGGGCTCGAACGTGCCGGTCACCCGGACACCGGACGCGCACTACATGACCGAGGCCCGCTACCGGGGCCAGAAGGTGGTCGTGGTCTCCCCCGACTACGCCGACAACACCAAGTTCGCCGACGAGTGGGTGCCCGCGCGTCCCGGCACCGACGCGGCCCTCGCCATGGCGATGGGTCACGTGGTGCTGAAGGAGTTCTTCGTCGAGAAGACCACGCCGCGCTTCCTCGACTACATCAAGCGCTTCACCGACCTGCCGTTCCTCATCACCCTCGACGAGCGCGACGGGGCCTACGTTCCCGGCAAGTTCCTCACCGCCGCCGACCTGGGCCGCACCGGCGAGGGCGTGCAGTTCCAGACGGTGCTGCTGGACGCGCAGGCGCAGCCGGTGGTGCCGAACGGCTCGCTCGGCCATCGTTTCGGCGACGAGGGTGCCGGACGCTGGAACCTCGATCTCGGGGACGTCGATCCCCTCCTGAGTCTGTACGGCCGCACCGACGACGCTGCGGCTGTACAGATTCCCCGCTTCGACAGCGACACGCCCGGCGTGCTCACCCGCGGCGTGCCGACCACGACCGTCGCGGGCAGGCGCGTCACCACGGTCTTCGACCTGTTGCTCGCGCAATACGGCGTCGGCCGCGACGGTCTGCCCGGCACGTGGCCCAGCGGCTACGACGACGCGGACGAGCCCTACACCCCGGCCTGGCAGGAAGCCATCACCGGAGTGCCCGCCGTGCAGGCCCAGCGCATCGCGCGCGAGTTCGCCGACAACGCCGAGCGTTCCGGCGGCCGCTCGATGATCCTGATGGGCGCGGGCACCAACCACTGGTTCCACTCCGACCAGATCTACCGCGCGTTCTTCACCCTGACCCTGCTGACCGGCTGCCAGGGCGTGAACGGCGGCGGCTGGGCGCATTACGTCGGGCAGGAGAAGTGCCGCCCGGTGACCGGCTGGTCCACCCTGGCCTTCGGCCTGGACTGGCAGCGCCCGCCACGGCAGATGCAGGGCACGGTGTTCTGGTATCTGACCAACGACCAGTGGCGCTACGACCCGTTCACCGCCGAGCCGTTCGCCTCACCCCTGGGCACGGGCAAGTTCGCCGGCCGCACCGCCGCCGACAACATCGCCCTCGCCACCCGGCTGGGCTGGATGCCCAGCTATCCGACCTTCGACCGCAACCCACTCGACCTGGTGGACGAGGCCGAGGCCGCGGGCAAGACCGCTCCCGAGCACGTGGTGGACGGGCTGAAGTCCGGCGACCTGAGGTTCGCCTGCGAGGACCCGGACGCGCCGGAGAACTTCCCACGCTGCCTGACCGTGTGGCGGGCGAACCTGCTCGGCTCCTCGGGCAAGGGCAACGAGTACTTCCAGCGTCATCTGCTCGGCGCCGACTCCAATCTGCAGACCACCGACGCCACCGGCGTGCGGCCGCAGGAGCTGACCTGGCGGGAGACCGCGGCCACCGGCAAGCTGGATCTGCTGCTGTCGCTGGACTTCCGGATGACCAGCACCACGCTGTTCTCCGACATCGTGCTGCCCGCCGCCACCTGGTACGAGAAGCACGACCTGTCCTCCACCGACATGCACCCGTTCGTGCACGCCTTCTCCCCTGCCATCTCGCCGCCATGGGAGGCCAAGACCGACTTCGACGCCTTCCACCGGATCGCCCGCGGGTTCTCCTGGATGGCCGAGAAGCATCTCGGCAAGCGCAAGGACATCGTCGCGGTGCCGTTGCAGCACGACTCGCCGGACGCGACGGCCCAGGCGGGCGGTCGCGTGCTGGACTGGAAAGCCGGTGAGTGCGAACCGATCCCGGGCAAGACCATGCCGAAACTTGTCGTGGTCGAACGCGACTATCCGAAGCTGGCGGAGAAGATGGCCGCGCTCGGGCCGCTGATCGACACGCTGGGCGTCACCACCAAGGGTGTCACCACCTACCCCGACCAGGAGGTGGAGTACCTCGCCGGGATGAACGGCACGGTCGTGTCCGGTGTGGCGCAGGGCCGCCCGTCGCTGGCCAAGGACACCCACGCGGCCGAGGCGATCCTCGCGTTGTCGGGCACCACGAACGGCCGTCTGGCCGTGGAAGGTTTCCACGCGCTGGAACGCCGCACCGGCACCAAGCTGGCCGACCTGGCCGCGGAGCACGAGGGCAAGCGGATCACCTTCGCCGACACCCAGGCCCGCCCGGTCCCGGTGATCACCTCGCCGGAGTGGTCGGGCAGCGAGACCGGCGGCCGCCGCTACTCGCCGTTCACCATCAACACCGAGCGGCTCAAGCCCTGGCACACGCTCAGTGGGCGCCAGCACTTCTACCTCGATCACGACTGGATGATCGAGCTCGGCGAGCAACTGCCGATCTTCCGCCCGCCGCTGGACATGACCGCCCTGTTCCACGAGCCCTCGATCGGCGACGTGGGCGACAAGGGCGTCACCGTGCGCTACCTGACCCCGCACTCGAAGTGGTCGATCCACTCCGCCTACCAGGACAACTTGCACATGCTGACGCTCTCGCGCGGCGGGCAGACGATCTGGATGTCCGATCGCGACGCGGCGAAGATCGGCGTGGCCGACAACGACTGGATCGAGGCGATCAACCGCAACGGCATCGTGGTGGCCCGGGCCATCGTCAGCCACCGGATGCCGGAGGGCACCGTGTTCATGTACCACGCCCAGGACCGCGCGGTGGACGTGCCGCGCATCGAGGGCCTCGGCGAGGACACCAAGGGCCGGGGCAAGCGCGGCGGCATCCACAACGCACTCACCCGCATCATGATCAAGCCCTCCCATCTCATCGGCGGCTACGCGCAGCAGTCCTTCGCGCTGAACTACCACGGCCCCACCGGAAATCAGCGCGACGAGGTCACGACGATCCGCAAGCGGTCGCAGGAAGTGGAGTACTGACATGGGTGACGGCGGCATGCGGGCCCACACGCACCTACCGACGCAAGAAGGCGGTACTGACATGGGTGACGGCGGCACGCGGACCCACCACGCACCTACCGACGCAGGAAAGCGGTACTGACATGCGAGTCATGGCACAGCTGGCCATGGTGATGAACCTGGACAAGTGCATCGGCTGCCACACCTGCTCGGTCACCTGCAAGCAGGCCTGGACCAATCGCGGCGGCACCGAGTACGTCTGGTTCAACAACGTGGAGACCCGGCCCGGACAGGGCTATCCGCGGCAGTACCAGGATCAGGAGAAGTGGAAGGGCGGCTGGACGCTGAACAAGCGCGGCAAGCTCACCCTCAAGTCCGGCTCCCGGCTGAAGCGGCTGCTGAACATCTTCGCCAACCCGGATCTGCCCACGGTCGAGGACTACTACGAGCCGTGGAGCTACGACTACGACAACCTGCTGTCGTCGCCGCAGATCGACACGACGCCTGTCGCGCGGCCCAAATCGCTGATCACCGGCGAGGACACGAAGGTCACCTGGGGCGCCAACTGGGACGACGACCTCGGCTCGGGTCCCGAGCAGGTCGGCAAGGACCCGCTGCTGGCGAAGCTGTCCGACCAGGTGAAACTGGAGTTCGAAGAGACCTTCATGTTCTACCTGCCGCGGATCTGCGAGCACTGCCTCAATCCGTCGTGCGCGGCGTCGTGCCCCTCCGGCGCGATCTACAAGCGCGCCGAGGACGGCATCGTGCTGGTGGACCAGGACAAGTGCCGCGGCTGGCGGCAGTGCGTGTCCGGTTGCCCGTACAAGAAGATCTACTTCAACCACAAGACGGGCAAGGCGGAGAAGTGCACCTTCTGCTACCCGCGCGTGGAGGTCGGCATCCCGACGGTGTGCTCGGAGACCTGCGTCGGGCGATTGCGCTACATCGGCGTGATGCTCTACGACGCCGACGCCGTGCTGGAGGCCGCGTCGGTCACCGAGGACGCCGATCTCTACCCGTCCCAGCTCGGTGTGTTCCTCAATCCCCATGATCCGCGCGTGATCGCCGAGGCGGAGCGCGCCGGGATCTCGCCGGAATGGATTCAGGCCGCCCAGGATTCGCCGGTCTACAAGCTGATCGTGGACTACCAGATCGCGCTGCCGCTGCATCCGGAGTACCGCACCATGCCGATGGTCTGGTACGTGCCGCCGCTGTCGCCGGTGGTGGACGTGCTCACCGAGACCGGTCACGACGGCGAGAACGCGTCGAACCTGTTCGGCGCCATCGACGCGCTGCGCATTCCGGTGGAGTACCTGGCCGAGCTGTTCACCGCGGGTGACGTGGGCCCGGTGCGCGCGTCGTTGCAGCGCCTGGCGGCGATGCGTTCGTTCATGCGGTCGGTGAACCTCGGGGAGGAGCCCGATCCCTCGATCGCGCCGTCGGTGCGGCTGGAGCCCGAAGAGATCGAGGCGATGTACCGGCTGCTGGCCATCGCCAAGTACGAGCATCGCTACGTCATCCCGACCGGCGCGGGAGCCCGCGCGCACGAACTGGATTCGCTCGCCACCGGATGCAGCCTGGACACCGACGGCGGGCCGGGCATGACGGCGTTCGACCAGATGGTGGAGAAATTCCATCTCACCGACTCCAACGGCGCCGCGCCGCAGGAGAAGTCGTCCCGGATCAATCTGCTGAACTGGGACGGGAAGAGCACCGACGGTTTGCTGCCGAGCAACGGCGATGTCAACGGCAACGGGCACGCGAACGGCCACACCAACGGCAACGGCTCAAGCAACGGGAACGCCGACGGCGGCGCGAGCGACGCGGTCGCCGGTGATCCGGCCTCGACTCCGACCGGAGCGGGGCGATGAGCCTGCTGAACCTGCGGCGCCGCCCGGAACCGGCGGTCGAACTGGCCCAGCGCGACCGTCAGTTGGTCTGGCGGATCGCCGCGCTGCTGCTGGACTATCCGGGCGAGAAGACGCTGGCCATGGTCGACCAGTTGGCGACGGCCGCGGCCGCCCTACCGGACGAAGTGCGCGCCCACCTGGACGAATGCCTCGACCACCTGCGGACGACTCCGCCGCTGGAACTCGCCGCGGACTACGTCGCGACCTTCGACATGCGCCGCCGCGCCAGCCTGCACCTGACCTTCTACGCCTACGGCGACACCCGCAAGCGCGGGATGGCGCTGCTGCGGTTCAAGCACGCCTACCGGCACGCCGGTGTCGAACTCGGTGACGAAGAGCTGCCCGACCACCTGCCGGTGCTGCTGGAGTTCGCCGCCACCGTCGATCCGATCGGCGGCGAACGGCTGCTCGGCGAGCACGTTCCGGTGCTGGAGTTGCTGCGGCTTTCGCTGTCGGACAACGGCTCCCCCTATGCCGGAGTGCTCGCGGCGATCGGGGCCACGCTGCCGCCGCCGACCACCGCCGACCGCAGGCGCATCGCCGAACTCGCCGCCCAGGGGCCGCCCGAAGAGGAAGTCGGATTGGAACCCTTCGCGATGGACCCCTCCCTGTTCGACGGATCGGAAGGCCGACGATGAACGCAACGCCGAACCTGCCGATCGCCCTGTGGCTGATCCTGCCGTACATCGCGTTCACCTCGTTCGTGCTCGGGCACCTGTGGCGCTACCGCAACGACCAGTTCGGCTGGACCACCCGCTCTTCACAGATGTACGAGAGCCGCCTGCTGCGCCTGGGCAGCCCGCTGTTCCACTTCGGCATGCTCGGGGTGTTCGGCGGTCACGTGCTCGGCGTGCTGATCCCGGAATCGTGGACCGACGCGATCGGGGTCTCCGAGCACCTGTACCACGTGATCGCGGTCGGCGCGGGGTCGGTGGCCGGGCTCGCCGTGCTGGTCGGCGTGGGCATCCTGCTCTACCGGCGTTTCACGGTGCCCGCCGTACGCAAGGCGACTACCGGCAACGACAAGCTGATGTACGCGCTGCTGGCCGCCGCGCTGATCACCGGCCTGCTCAACACGTGGGGCAGCAATCTGCTGTGGGGCACCTACAACTACCGCGAGACCGTCTCGCCCTGGTTCCGCAGCCTGTTCACGCTCGCCCCTGAGCCCGAGCTCATGGTGGACACGCCGTGGACCTTCCAGCTGCACGGTTTGGTCGTGCTCGCGCTGATCGGGCTGTGGCCCTACACCCGGCTGGTGCACATGTTCAGTGCGCCCGTCGGCTACTTGATGCGGCCGTATGTGATCTACCGCAGCAAGGAATACGATGCTCCCGACAAGCGCCGTTACGCCCGGGCGTGGGACGCGCCCGTGACCCCCGAACGCTGGCGCTAGACCGCCGCGCACGAGACGACCCCGCCCGGACAATGGCGTCCGGACGGGGTCGTCCGCATTGCCGGACGTGGTGGCGTCATTCGCCCGGTTGTCCGTGCGGTGCGGATTCCCGAGGGTCAGGCGTTGTCGTAGGCGTCCTGCAGCGCCTTGACGTCGAGCTTGGACATCGACCGCAGGGCGGTGCCGACGGCGATGGTCTTGGCGGGATCGTCGCCGCCCATCAGCTTCGGCAGCGCTGAGGGCGCCACCTGCCAGGACAGGCCGTAGCGGTCCTGGAGCCAGCCGCACGGGCCGGGCTCGCCGCCGTCCGCGGTGAGGGCTTCCCACAGGCGGTCGATCTCGTCCTGGGTGTCCACGATGACCTGCAGCGACGCGGCATCGGTCAACGGGTGGCCCGGGCCGCCGTTCATCAGCGTGACCGCTTGACCGTCCAGGTTCAGCGCGACGATGAAGGCCGAACCATCGGAGTTGCGGGAGATGTCGACCACCCGCGAGTTCGGGATCACCGAGGCGTAGAAGGCGGCGGCTTCCTCGGCGGCGTTGTCGAACCAGAAGAAGGTGTTGACCGACATGATGTGCTCCTGTGCTGTGGTGTGACCTGCTGTCACCTCCTGGTCGGAACCGCTCAGCCGCCTTCGACATAGTTCGCGAATTTCTCCGAATTTTTTTCCGCGAGCGGCGGCCACTCTCCGCCAGACGATCGCTGAAAGCGCTTCCACAGCCCGGGACTTCCCCACTTTTCGCAGGCAGAACCCATCGACCTGGTAGGTAACCAGGCATACGCTGAAGTTTGGCCGCCGCGACGCGGGCGACCTCACCGACACCCAGATCGAACGCATCGGCACCACCCTCATGCTGCTGGAACAACGCATGGACGAACTCCGCGACCACTTCGGCCTGACCCTCGAAGACCTCAACATCGACCTCGGCCCCCTGGGCACCCTCCTCCCCCGCGACCCACCCTGATTCGAGGTCCAGCGGCACATGCTGGAGAGTCTTCTCGGCAAATACCGCAGCCATGTGCCGTTGATCTTGCAACTACGCGCAGAGGTTCTGATAAAGTTGGGGTGCGCCCGAGAGGGTGCGGGGAGCTGGGTATGGGCCCCGCCGGTTCGCGACCGGAGTTTCCACAGAAGCGAGGAGATTCGGGATTAACGCCCCGGTCGGCCGATGCCGATAGCTCAAGAGTAGAGCCCCGCTTTGTAATTTCGTTGGTCCCGTCCAGGCCGCCTTCCCTATCTGATCGCCAATTCGGAGCTGAGCTCGACATCCGTCAGTCCGATGACACCGTAGTGGTGCCGAGCGACTCCGCGCGCTTTTCGCAACGCGACCTTCATGTCATGCAGCATCTTGGGTTGGTCGGCGACGATCTCGTCGACGACCAACGCAGCCCAGCAGGTTCTGGGGAGGGCGGTTTGCAGACCGAGGTTGGTCTCTCGATCGAGACGCTTGGTGATGGCGAGAGCGGCGATCATCTCGCCGTGCCCGAATTCGATCCGGTCACCGATCCTGAGAGTTCGCGGGTTGCGTTTGGCAAGGTCGAACCACCCCTGCTCCTGCGAAGCTGTCCACTCGGCCAGTTCATCGTGGAGCGCCTGCGTCACCGTGCTGCCGTTGTGGATCACGGCGTTACGCATCAACCGCAGCACGGTCATATACGACATCATGTCCGTGTCGAACCTCTGACCGGTGGTGCGCTCGAAAACCGGATGCAAGCTGACCAGATTGCCCTTGGCGAGAACCTTCGAGCACAACTGGTTCGCCGCCAGCATGTCGATGCACGTCCTCATGTAGTCCTCGTGCAGGGACAGGACATAGGGGACAGCCATCTTGCCGAGATGCGCGTCGGCGCCGAGCAGGATCTGGCGGGCGTCATCGGACTTCAGGTTGAACCGTTGGATGTGGTCGACCGCCGGGAACACCTCGGGTAACAACCGATCCGACCCTTCGGTCAGCCGCAGCAAGTGAGCCGACAACTGGGCGCCTGCGAGGAGCGCCATCATCGCGTTATTGGCCTCGGCCTTGCGTGCCTCGTACTCCCGAAAGGCTCGAAACCGCACCATCATGCTGCGCGCCGGGCCACCCCTACCCACTGAATCCCCCTCATTACTCGCGGTTTTGCTACGAACGGCCAACGGCAGGCTCCCCCGCTGCCCGGCGGGTATTCTGCCGGACTCCACCGCCGTTGTCCCCGAGAAGACGGCACCGACCACGCTCGGCGCCGCGCAGGCTGTCGGCGCCGACTCCGGGCGCGTATGCCCATCGATTCGAGGGTGTGGTCGCGCGTGCGGCAGGATTGGGCGCACCATGACCGGCGACGATCAGCTCTCCCCCGGCAGCCGGCGGCTGCACATCGCACGGCTCGCGCTGTTCGCCGCGGGCCTGGCGGTGATGTTCTATCTCGTCGCCGTCGCGCGGGTGATCGACGTCGATGGGGTGCGCGGCATGGTCGCGGCGACTGGGGCCGCGGCGCCGTTCGCCTACCTGGTGGTGTCGGCTGTGCTCGGCGCCGTCTTCGTTCCCGGGCCGTTGCTGGCAGCCGGGAGTGGTCTGCTGTTCGGGCCGCTGGTCGGGACATTCGTGACGCTGGGTTCGGCGGTGGGCACGGCGACCATCACGAGTTTCCTCGGGCGGCGGGCCGGCCGCGAGAGCGCGCGCGGCTTGCTCGGCGCCGAGCGCGCCCAGCGCATCGACGCCCAGATCGAACGGCGCGGCATGTGGGCCGTCGTGGGTCAGCGCTTCGTCCCGGGTATCTCCGACGCCCTGGCGTCATATGTCTTCGGCGCCTTCGGAATTCCGTTGTGGCAGATGGCCGTCGGCGCGTTGATCGGATCGGCGCCACGGGCCTTCGTCTACACCGCACTCGGCGCATCGATCGGTGACCTCTCGGCCCCTCTGGCCTACACCGCGATCGCGGTATGGTGCGTCACCGCGATCATCGGAGCTTTCGCCGCACATCGCGGCTACCGCAGTTGGCGCGGTAGGGGTACACGTCGCGAAACAGTGCCGGACCGCGACCCGGACCACTGAACCCTCGCCTACGGAGGGGCGGCGTTCCCCGGTTACGCGCCGAGATCCTCGAGCAACCGGCGGTAGGCGTCGGCGTCGAGCAGTTCGTCATCCGAGACGCCTTCCGCCCGCCTGATCTTGAACAGCCAGGCCGCGTACGGGTCGTTGTTCACCTGCTCGGGGTCGTCGGCGATCGCCGGGTTGACCTGGACGACTACGCCGCGCGCCGGGCTGTACATCTCGGCGATGGCCGAGACCGCCTCCACGGCGCCGACGGCCTCGCCGGTCCCGACGAAGGTGCCGACGCCGGGCGTGGTGACGAACAGGATCGTGCCCAAATTCTGTTGCGCATGGTCGGTGAGTCCGACCGCCAGCGTGCCGTCACGCTCCAGCCGAGCCCACATGTGCGCATCGGTGTACTTCAATTCAGCAGGAATCATCGACATGTCTGGGTCTCCATCCGGAAGTCGACGCACCGCAGATCGCCCGCCGCGGACGATCACCGCACAGCTTGCTACACGGTCCGGGCTATCCGAGTTCGCACACGCCGACCGGAGAACCGCGCGGCCGATCATGTTCCATCGGTCCAGCACGCGCCGAGACTTCACGAACTCGGACACAGGCGCATCGTGCACACAACCGCTCGATCCGAGACAGCCGCTTATCCAGGAGCCGCCGAGACCCCTGCGGCCGGACTTTCGGCACCGACCGGTGCCGAGGACGCTACGCGCAGGGCGGGGCAGGTGCGTCGATGAACAATGGCTCGCCCGTCGGTGGGGCGTAGACGACGTCGAGGACCAGCGGTTCGCTGCCGCGGTTCAGACCGACGTGGACGTTCCATTCGCCCGCGGGCTCGTAGATGAACTCGCCGGTGCGATACACCGGCGCGTCACACTCGGGACCGGGGTGGGTGAGCGTTCCCGATCGGACGAAGCCGAAGACCGGGCCGACGTGGTAATGCCAGCCGGTGGAGCCGCCCGGGCCTATCGTGATCTCGCGGACGACCAGATCGGTGCCCGCGACGAACGGTAGGAGCCCGGCGGGGATCCGGGCCTCACCGAGGGTGACGGCGGTGATGTCACTACCGGGCGTAGCGTCGGCATGCGCCGCACTCACCAGGGCGGCGGCGAGCACCACCGGCACCACGGCGACGCGGAGAAAGAGCGTCATCCCCGCAGCCTAGTCACGGGGCTGTCGCACCGGAACCTCGTTCGGTGACAATCGGAATCCCGCCGAGCGACGCCGCTGTCGTGGCGAGTATCCACGACAAGACCACTGGATTACCGTACATACGTGGCCCGGACAGACGAAGAGGATTCGGCGGCGAAGATCATCGACGCCGTGTTGTCGATGCTCGAGTCGGACGGCTACGACGGGGTCCAGTTGCGGGCGGTCGCGCGGAACGCGCACGTCTCCCTCGCCACGGTCTACAAGCGGTACCCCACCCGTGACGATCTGATGCTCGCCGCGGTCGAGCGATGGATGGCGACCAACACCTACGCCACCCCGGCGCCGCAGATCGAAGGCGAGACGCTTCGCGATGGCCTGATCCGGTTGTTGCGGTACGTATTCGAACCCTGGGAACGAAATCCCCGGATGCTCGAAGCCTACTATCGCGCACGATCCGGTCCCGGCGGCCGGCGACTGGACGCTCAAGGCTTCGACGCCGTACTGCCCGCCATCGCAGCCCTTTTCGCAGATGCCGAGCCCGACTACGTAGCGGACATCGCGCTCGTGCTGACCCATATGACCTACGCGTTGATCGGCCGATTCGCGAACGACGATCTCGACATCACCGAGATCCTGCCCGCCCTCGAGCGGACCGTCCTGCGGCTGACCGGGAACAACGAACCATCAGCAGCTGCCGCCGGGCGCGCGCGACCGGGTGCGCCGGGCTTCGCGTGGAGCGATTCGCTCGTCTCCCCGTTCTCCCCTGATCTCCCCCCGGACCGAGATCAGTCGCCGAACCCGTCGGAGCAGCCACCGGCGTAGACCGCAGCCGACCCGTCCGCGCCACGGCCCACAAAGGCGCGGCCTGCGCAGTTCCGTTCCGGCATATGCCTGATTCGCACGGCGCCGAAGCCGGTCGTTCGCGAGGTATTCCCGCCTGCGGTGCGGTGTCGAGTTGCTCCACGCGCCCGGCCGGTACAGCATCTGCGGTATGCCGTCCACACCGCTGAATCCAGCAGGCGACGTTCCCGACACCGGAATCCCCGGCCATCTCGCCGCTCACATGACCATGGCCGAGCAGCACGAATGGCACCGCGCCTACCTGCGCCGTCACCCGGTGTCGCGGCGCAATATCCTGCGCGGCGCCGCGGCGGCCGCGGCCGTGGCCACGATCGGCACGGTGCCGTTCGGCGGGCGCGCCTACGCCGAGGACGCCCAGTTGGCGGTGGGTGGACGACGCGTCGCTTTCGGCCCGGAGGCGGCCGGCCAGTTGCGCTTCGCGGCGCAGCTGTCCCGGCGTCCGGCGGGCGCCATGGTGTACCTCGACCACGGACCGACGCCTGCATTGGGCGCCACGGTCGAAGCCGAAGTGCGCAACCTGCTCACCCAACTGCCCACCGACGACGGCGGCGTGCTCGCGGCCGAACAGTTCTACGTCCACGCCCCGGTGGACGGCCTGCCCGGCCGGGTGCCGCACTTCTACCGCTGGCGGACCTCCGACGGATTCGTCGGCGACATCCGCACCGCCGCGCCCGCGATGCCCAGCGCACGCCCCTCGGTCCTTCCGTTCCGCTTCACCATGATGGGCGACCAGGGCACCGACGAGACCCCGGCGCTGCCCGAAGGCGTCGTTCCCGGCGACTACGACGACAAGTACTACAAGGCCGACAACGATCCGGCCGCGCCGCACGCGAGCAACGTGTTGCGCCAGATCGCCGCCGCGCGACCCGATTTCCACATTCTCGCAGGCGACATCGCCTACGCCGATCCTTCCGGCGCGGGCAAGCCGGGACAGTTCGCCGCGCACGGAGCGCGACCGGCCGGCGGGTTCGACAAATACAACCCCTACGTCTGGGACGTCTACTTCAACGCCATCGAGTCCAGCGCCGCCCAGACGCCGTGGATGTTCGCCACCGGCAATCACGACATGGAAGGCACCTACGGCGAGCACGGCTACGGCGGGCACCTGGCGCGCCTGGACTTCCCCGGCAACGGTCCGGCGGGCTGCCCGTCGGCGTACTCGTTCACCTACGGCAACGTCGCGGTGCTCTCGCTGGACGCCAACGACGTCACCTACGAGATCCGCGCGAACAGCGGCTACTCCGGTGGCGCGCAGACGAGCTGGGTGGAGCGCACCCTGGCCGCCTACCGCGCCGACCCCGACATCGACTTCATAGTCTGCTTCTTCCACCACTGCGCGTACTCGACCACCGAATCGCACGCCAGCGACGGCGGCGTGCGGGACGCGTGGGTAGGACTGTTCGACCGATTCCAGGTGGATCTGGTGTTGCAAGGCCACAACCACGTCTACGAGCGCACCGATCCGATCCGCGGCGGCCGGGCGACGAAGGTCGCGGGCGACAACTCGATCGTCTACCCGGAGACCGACGGGACCGTCTACTATACCGTGGGCGGCGGCGGACGCCCGCGCTACGAATTCCAGCCGGACTCCCGAGAGACCTTCCGCGGCAACGAATTGCCCGACACCGGGGTGCCGAACAGCTACGTCTGGACGCCCGGCGGCGGCAAGCAGGACGAAGCCGCGCCATGGTCACGGGTCCGCTTCCGGAATTACTCGTTCCTGCGCGTCGACGTCCGGCCTGGCGTGTTCGCCAGCGAGATGGATGTGGTCGCGGTCGACGAGTACGGCCGCGAATTCGACCGCGTGCTCTTCCGGCGGCAGGTCCGGCCCTGAGCTATTTCCTCTTCGGTGGAAGGGTCCGGGCGTAGGCGACGCCGCGCTCGACCCATTCCCGCAGGACTTCGTCGTCGTCGGTGGCGGTGACCCGCAACCAGCCGACCATCTCGCGACCGCCCATGACCATGGGCTGCACGGCGTCACCCAGGAGCCGCTCGCCCTCCTCGGGATCCACCCGCACGAGCAAACCGCCCTGCCTGCTGGCGGCGACTGCCATATTGCCACCGATCAAGAAGGCGAGTCCGCCGAACATCTTCCGCTCGGTGAGTGCGGGGCCGGGCACGATCAGTTCCCGGATCCGCTCGGCCAGCTCCTCGTCGTATGCCATGTCGGCATTGTTCACCCGGTATCCGACAAGTCGGCGTTCCGCCGGTCGAGAACGCCCGCGTGTCGTCTCCGGGGCCTCGGCGCGGCGTAGGCGGCCGAGCACCGCGCACGTCGATGACGCGGCATGCATCCGGCGACCGTGGTCGAAGCCGAAAATTACTGCACCACAATCTTTTTGATCTGACCTCTAGGTATACGGCCGAGGTCCGTACGTACACTCCCGAGCCGCCTGGTTGTCATTGGACGTTCAAGCGGATGTTTCCGTACCTGTCTGTAATACAGGCGTGAGACGGTGCCACGCATTGCCATCGGCCTCAGCGCGCAATCCGTTCCACTTCTCGCAGTCGGCTGCGCCCCCACAGACGGGACGAAGGACTCTTCCGTGCACATCTGCCCCCCAGCGGTGCGATCACGCGCTGTCCGCCGCAGGTCATCCAGACGGCATTCGATTCCGGTCCCGGGCGCATTCCGCACGGCATGGCGCCCACTGCGCGGCGGTGTGCCGAGCCGGTGGCCGCGTTTCGGAACAGGTCCTTGGCGGCGCCGTGCCGTCTGGATCGCCCTGATCATATTCGCGCTCTTCGTCTTCCCCGGCTTCGTCGGCGCGTTGGCCACCGCACAGGACGCGGCGGGCGGCACGGCCGGAACCTCTCAGATCGACGGCCTCAGCTGGATGAACATCCACGACTCGTCGGGTATCGCGTTGTCGGACTACCGGTTCGCCACCGGCGACGAAAGCTTGTTCAAGCCGCGCGCCACCATCCTGTGGGCCGTGCTGGGCTTCGAGTTCATCGGCTACATAGCCATCGTGACGACGGCGATCTGGTTGATCGGCTACGCGCTGAGCTTCCGGTGGCTGGACATGTTCAGTGCGGCCCTGCACGGCGTGGCCGACGCCATGACGGCACAGATCGCGACCCCGATCATGCTGGTCACCGCGGCGAGCATCGGCGCGGTCTGCGTCGGGTGGTTCATCGCGCGCGGCTACCACGCGAAGGCCACCATGCAGGTGGTGACGATGGTGGGCGTGGCACTGCTGGGTCCGTTGTTCCTGGCCGAGCCCTTGGCGGACGTGCTGTCCTCGCACGGGTTGCTGGCGCAGGGCCGCGATCTCGGCATCTCGGTGGCGGCGGGCTTGAACGGCGACGCCGATCCGAATCCGACCCAGCTGGTGGCGACGATGCAGAGCGATCTCGCCGACAATTTCGCCCGGCAGCCGTTGCAGGTGTGGAATTTCGGCCATACGGTCGACCAGCGGCCCGCCTGCCGGTCGGCGTGGTCGGCCGGTGTGGCGGCAGGCGACGACGCCCGGGTGATCAGCGGCTTGAAGTCGTGCGGCGACGCCGCCGCCCACGCGAAGGCCGAGAACCCCTCCATGGGGCAGGTCGCCACCGGGCTCATGCTGCTGACCTGCGGCGGCATTCTGCTGGTCTTCGCGATGTACCTCGGACTCGAGGTGATCAAGGCCGCGCTGGACACGATCTATCACGGGTTCATGTCGATATTCGGTTTCGCCGCAGGCGGATTCGTGTACGGCCCGACGCAGACCTTCCTGGTTCGCAATATCGTGGACAGCTTCGTCGCGGCGGCGCGCATGACGGCGTACACCATCTTTCTCGGGGTCTACATCCTCTTCATGGGCAACCTGTTCGCGCAGGCCCGCGGCCAGGTCATGGCGGTGATCATCATCGCGGGCACCGTCGAGATCGTCGCCGTGTTCCAGCTCAAACGCCTCAGCAGCGGCCTCAGCCGCGGCAACGACTGGATCGCCAACCGGTTCGGTCTCGCGATCCAGGGTCAGGGCAAGTCCGCGAGCGGCGGCAGCGGCACCGCCCTCGGCATGGGTGGTGGCGGCGCTGGAAAGGCTTCGCCCGGAATGGGTTTGGTGAGCACCCTCACCACGCTCAATGCCATCAACTCCTCGCCGGTGACGGCATGGCTCGCCGGAGGAAGGGTCAATCCGCTGAATCCGCTGTCGAGCACACGAAGGAGGATCGAACGCTCCACCAGGAGAATCCTGACCAGCCGCGAAGAGGGCTACATCGAGCACCAGCTGGCCCGCACGAACTGGCGTGCTGTCGCGGTCGACGCGGCCGCGCCGATGGGGGGCATGCGCACCCAGCTGGGCGTCTCCCGTGCCTTGAAAGTGCTTCGGGACAACAAGGTTCCCGATTCACGGATCCATGCCGTTCTGCTCTCCTCCGGCGCCACCCACGAGCGGGTGACCCACGCGTTCACGGCGTACTCCGTCCAGGAATCGACGGCATCGCAGAATCCGTACAGCTTCGCACCGTTGCAGAAGGCGATCGCGGCGGCCTGGGCGGTGGACAACCATGTCGACCACGAAGCGCACGACGCCTTCGCCGCTCAAGCGGTCATCGCGGCGGACAGTTTCGTCCGGCACAGCAACGCACCGGCCCCCGGCGCGGCCATCGATCACGGATTCGTGCAGCGGGTCGAGCAGAATTGGCATTCGGACCGGGCACTGCGGGCGGCGATCACGCCGGACGAATGGGACGGCGCGGGGCGTGACACCCGATGGGCGATCGGGCACCGAGTCGCGACCTTGCACCAGCAGGCGGCCCGGACCTACTACGAGAATCCGAACGACATCAACCGGGAAGCCTTGATGCGATCGGCCAGACGCGTCGCCAACCTCGACCACCTGGATCCCGAGGGTGGACTCGACCCATGGAATCCGTAGCGAACTCGCGCGTACCGGGTCGATCCGGCCCGCCCGCCGAGCGTTCCGATCAGACGCCCAGCGCGCCCGCGAACAGCGGCCAGGACTCGTGCACGTCGTCCTGCCAATACGTCCAGGCATGCGTGCCCGCGGGGCGGAGATTCGCCGTGAAGGGGATGCCGAGAGAGCTCAACCGGTCCACGAACGCCCGGGTGCAACCGTTGATCACCGTCTCCATGCCTCCGCCCACCAGCAACCGATCCACCAGCCGGAAGGGGTTGCCGTCGATGCCGGGATCGCTGAGCGTCTCGTGCGATCCCGGTGCGCCGGTGCTCGCCGAGATGTAGAGCGCCACACCGCGCAGCCGCTCGGCCTGCACCATCGGGTCGTGTTCGGCCCAGGCCGGATCGCCGGGCGGACCCCACATATTGGCCGGGTCCGCGCCGAACACTCCCAGTTGCGATCGGACGATCGCCTGGCCCATCGGATCGCTGGTGCGCGGACATCCGCTGTAGGCGCCGACCGCCTGATACAGGCCGGGCGCACCGATCGCGAGGTCCAACGCGGAAGTCGCCGACATGGAAAGTCCCGCGACGGCGTTGCGGCCGTTCATCCCGAACCTGGCCCCGAGCAGCGGCGGCAATTCCCTGGTCAGGAACGTCGTCCACATGTTGCGGCCGAGCACAGGGTCATCGCGCAGCCAATCGGTGTAGTAGCTGGCGCGCCCGCTCAACGGCACGATCACGTTGACGGGTTTGTCCGCGAAGAACGCCGCGATGTCGGTGCGCCGGGTCCACGGACCACCGTCCTCGCCCCCGTCCACGGCGTTCAGCAGATACAGCGCGGGAGCGCCGGAACCCGGGTGCGACATCCACAGCGTGATGGGGCGATCCATCGCCGCGGAGTGGACGACGACTTCGAACTCCCGCCCACCCAGCGGGCGCACGTCGAGAATGCTCGCGCCGGGGTCGGCGGCGGCGGTCGTGGCCGGGACGAAGGCGGCGCACACCGCGAGAAGTGGAACCAGGCATCGCAGGAGCCGGTACATGAGACGAGTGTCCATCACCCCCGCCTGGGCACATCTGGCATTCGTCGAGCATGTTCTCAATCGAACATGAAATTGCTGCTCAAACGCGATCAATGCCGAATTATCTCGATTACTAGACCCAGAAAGCAATTATTCGGCAAATATCAACGTATGATCGCGCTCCTCGCTCCGGGGCTCCGGCGACTTCGTGCTGAGCGACGCATCGAAGTCCGTCGCCCAGGCGGTCGCCGCGCATCCGACCGACCCGGGCGCCGTGGCACGAGGCGACTCGGGACAGGGCACGCAGACTCCGCTCGCACGGCGCACGCTGCGCCGAGGGTCACAACCCAACAGGGCACATGCGCCGACTGCCTGCCCGGGCGAGCAGGGGCCGGAGCGGTCCGGCAGCATGCGACCGGCGCGCCGCGCATCCACCGCCGCGCCGGTCGCGCGGGTCTCGCGCGCACCCCGGTCATCCTCCGCGTACCACCTGCGCGAATACCTCATCCAAATCGGATGCCTTCAGTCCGAGCGTGTCACGGATGGCTGAATCGTCGACCGTGAACGCCTCGTGTGACATGTGGTATGTCTCGAACAACTCGGCGTAGAACGGATCGGTCAGACCGAGCAGCGTCAGCTCCCGATCGCTCATGACCGCCAGCCGCGGCTCGGGCGCTCCGGCGACCGCTGCGAACCGCCCGGCCATCTCCCGTACGGTCGCCGTGGTACTCGGGGCGTGCCAGGGGCGGCCCCACGCGCGCTCGTCGCGGGCGACGGCGACCGCTGCCGCCGCCGCGTCACCGACCGCGGTGTAGGGGTGCGGCTACGCGGGCATGGCCATGTTGAACAAGGTTTCCGCACCCTCCGCGACGGCGGTCAGCGCGGCCGTATCCAGCGCGTCCATGGAGCAAGCTCAGTTCGTGGATGCACCCCTGCCCGCGGAGAAAGGTGTCACGCTCGCGGACACCCGCGCCTGGGCGCTACGGCGACTGGACACGCCGCTGTCGCTGGACGACCTGGCCGCCCACGCGCGCACCAGCGTCCGCACACTGACCCGCCGCTTCCACGAGGAAACCGGTCTCAGCCCGCAGAAATGGCTGCTGCACCAGCGCTTACAACGAGCCAGGGAACTGCTGGACTCCACCACACTGCCGATGGACCAAGTGGCCAGGCACAGCGGCCTCGGCTCGGCGGAGTCGTTGCGCCAGCACATGATCCGGCATGTCGGTGTGCCACCGAGCAGCTACCGCGCGTCGTTCACCCGCGCACCTGCCCACCCGAACTCGGGAAGGGAGATGGTCCGCCCGGACCGGTGAACCGGTCTTTGGTTACTCGTGCGTGTCCTGGGGGCAACGGGCTTGTGCGGGACGCGCGATCCCGATCAAGGCGTCCCATTCGGAATCGGTGAGATCCGCCCCGGCGTAAGCACAAGCGGCCCGTATCAGTCCCTCCGGTGAGATGTCGCGTTCGATCAGCGTTCCATCGACGCCACCGGAGAATGCCGGACCGGGGTTCATCGTCACGAGGTACCGTCCATCAGCGGACAAAGCGACAGCGGGCGTCACGTGCCAAACAGAATCCGGCTCCAGTTCCCCTAGATTCGTACCATCGGCCGCGAAGAGCGTCATATAGTTCGCCTGGTCTCTCGCGACGACCACTGTCGTGTCGTCAGCGGCGGCCACCTGCGCGGTGGCTCCCCGAGTGCTGCGGAAGGGAATCGTCCGCTCACGACTGGAGCCGGTGCGGTCCCATACTTCGATGTTCTCCTCCCGCCCGATCAGCAGATGCCGGCCGGAGAACGCCATCGCCTGCACGTCTTTGCCGTCGATGTCGTGCGTGTCCTGATGTCCGGACAAGTCGTATACCGAAAGGTGGACGTCATCGCGCACGGCCAGTATCTCCCCGTTCGCGTCGATCACCGCTTTCCGGATATTGCTGGAGTCGACCGCACCGCCCAGCGGAATGAATTCCGAATCGATACCGCCCGTGACCAGATTGTGCAGGTAGGCCCTTCCGCTACCGTCCAAAGACACCGCGGTATCCGAGGATGCCGACACCGCCGCCGCCGCGACCCGCACCAGCGGCGGCGGAGAGGACAGCACCGCCACCTCGAACGGCATTTCCGTTCGGGGCCGGTCGGCGGGCACGCGGCGGTCATAGCCGGAGTCGGGATGCGCGGCGATCGCCAGTAAGGTTCCGTCGCGGCGCCACACGGGTATTCCGTCCAGCCCGGGGATGACATGTCGCCGGGACGAGTCCGGTCCGAGCTGCTGGATGATCACGACGTCGCTGTTCAACGACGACTCGTCCGGGTCCTTGCGCTTGCCCGTGATCACGGCGGTGCGCCCGTCCGGCGACAGCGACAAGCCGGGATCACAGCTGTTGCATCCTTTGACGATCGGCACCGGGATGGATTTCGCCAACCGATCGCGCTGCGCGATGTCCCACAGGGTGATCAGTCGTCCTGAGGCCGAAACCAGTTGTGTTTCAGAGTTTCCACGGAACCGTAGTAGCGCTCGGTCGAAGTCGACAGCGGAACCGGTGATCAGCGGTGGTGGTTCCCGGGGGGTGATCTCGGCGGCCACCGGCGCCACATAGAGACCGCCGTCCTCACTGGGTACCGCTGCCACACGGGCCGTACGGCTGAGCGCTGCGGCCGCCGCCCGGCGGGGCGTGGCGACGCCCACGTACTCGGTTTCCGGACGAGCAGCATCCGAAGCCTGCCGCAGCCGGAAAACCGGTACCGGGATGCCGGGCAGGACCGAACACGTGAACGAGGATCCGTCGGCCGACAGTTCTCCGACGACTTGGCTGTTCCCGCAGACGGAGTCGGTGTCCAAGGGCGAAAGGTCTACGGCGGCGCCGTCTCGGAGAGAAACCTGGCGCACGCGGCCACCGGTATCGAGGAGACGCAGGACCGTGTCCTCGGTGAACACCATGCTCGTCATCGGCCGGCGGGTCGGACGCGACATGCGGACCTGCCCGGAGAGAAGGTCGATGATGTCGACCGCCCCGTTCGAGATCCCGGCCGTGTCGGTATGGATGCGATGAACAGCGCCGAACTTCCCGGATGCGGAGATCGCGACGACATCGGCGCCACGCTCGTCGGGCGCGCCGAACTCCCGGCGGCCCGCGCCGTCGCGCCACAGTGTCGTCGAGGCGCCGTCTGTGGCGAGGACGGTCCGGCCGTCCGCCGCGACAGCCAGGGATCGGATCGCGCCGGGCAGTCGCGCGACCGATGTCGGCGACGGACTGCCGGGCGCCCACGTGACGACCTGCCCATCCGCGAGCCCGGCGACGACGGTTCCGCCGTCGGCGCTGCTCTCCAGGGCGGTGACGTCCGCCGGTGCGGCGACGTGACGAACGATTGCGGGACTGGCCAGGTTCGCGCGGAGCAGGGCGGCGTGATGGCGTGGGCTCGGGTCGAGACGGTAAGCCGCGACGGCCAGAAGCAGGGCCGCACGGACATCCGTGGTCATTTTGGTATCGGCGACCGACGCCATGAGTCGCGCCGTGGCGATTCCGGCCTGCTCCTCGGCACGATTGCTCTGCACCCTGGCTACGAGCGCTGCGATCAGCGCCAGGACGAGCAAGGTCACCAATGCGCCGATGGCGGTATTCGCCCAGCGCAAGTTTCGCTTGGTCTGCTGATAGCCCTCGGATTTGATATCTGTCTCGGAGACGCCGTGAATTACCGCGGCGATGCCGACCGCGATGGCGTCGATATCCGGATACGAGGCTCCGTCCGCACCCTCGCGCCACTTGATCGTCTTGTATACGGGTTCGGAGGCGAAGACCCCGAACAGGCGTGGCGGGAGCGCGGTAGAGCGAACTCGGTCCCAATCCCCCGCCACCTCGTCCCATGCCAAGGTCCCGGCGCTCAGGACCAGCAATATCGTCTCGGGAGACCGATTCGCCAGCCACCACTCGATCTCGCGATCCACCCACATGGATGCGGCAGCCTCGGGCGAAGCCACCACGACGAGCCACTTGGAACGCGACAGGCCCGCGACGATCTTGCCCTCCAGTTCGGGACCGATCGAGATTCCGCTGTAGTCGAGGAAGATGCGTGTTCGTGGGAAGCGGTACCACGGTCGTGGCAGCTTCTCGATCGCGTTCTGGATCAACGGAAGCACCGCCCGATCCCGGTCCCCGCTGTAGGACAGGAATGCGCCATACCCGATCTCCGCACGCGTGGTACGCCGCCGAAGGTTCACCCGCACAACCGCGCCTCACGTTCTGCCGTGTTCACGCCCACCCGTCAACGGGAGAGTTGACCGTACCGACGTCCTGCTCACGTATCAGTGTCATACGTTCCGGAGCGTCCGACGGCCCCGAGATCTTCGCCGACAGCCATTTCGAACCGACTTCGACCCCTCCGGCCGACATCAGCCCCCTCCTCCCGATTGCCGAGGCGCCGGCAATCGCCTCGGCAACGATTCAACCATCGCACCAGTGCCCATACCAGATTCAGGGCCATTTGTTCTGTCCCGCAGATTATTCGGATTAGCTTCCACTCAGCCCGCGCGAATCACAGCGTCGCCCGAGCGGAAGCGGCTCACCGGCTAAGCCATGGGCGACTCACCGGGTAACGAGGACCTCGTGCGCGCTGACGGGCTTCAGCGGTAGAAGTTGACGATGACCAAGATTCTCGTCACGGGCGGAACCGGCGCGCTGGGCAGGCTTGTGGTCGATCGGCTGCGCGAAGCGGGCCATGATGTGCGGGTGCTTTCCCGTCGCTCGGGGGCGGGCACGCATGTGGGCGATCTGCGCACGGGTACCGGCGTGGCGCAGGCCACGGCGGGTACCGACGTAATCGTGCACGCCGCCTCGGACTTCCGCCGGATGGGCGGCTCGGACCTCGCCCAGACCGAGCACCTGCTGCGGCACGCGCGAGAGGTCCGGCACCTGCTGTACGTGTCGATCGTCGGGATCGACCGCATCCCGTTCCGGTATTACCGGAACAAGCTGGCCTGCGAGCAGGCCGTCATCGACAGTGGTGTGCCGCACACGATCCTGCGGGCGACGCAGTTCCACGAGCTGATCGCGGCCGTGTTGCAAAGCGTCGAGAGATGGCCGGTGGCGCCGCTGCCGCCGAACTTCCGTTTCCAGCCGGTCGCCGCCGCCGACGTGGCGCGGCGGCTCGCCGCGTTGGCCGAGGGCGAGCCGCTCGGCCGGGCTCCGGACTTCGGGGGTCCGGAAGTGCGGACGATGACCCAGTTGGCGCAGGTCTGGCAAGCCGCCCGGCAGCGGCCGCGGCGGATCGTCCCGCTCCCGGTGCCCGGCCGGATCGGGAGCGCGTTCCGGGCAGGCCTGAACACCTGCCCGGATCACGCCGACGGCACACAGACCTGGTCGCAGTACGTCGCGGCGAACCCGGCGAATCCCTATGCCGCCGAGTAAGCATCGATGACCGCGCGCTCACCCAGTCCTGCGTCCGCGCATGGCTCATGTCGTCCATCTTCGGCGGGGTGGGTAGTCGGACCACAGATGGTCTTGTCCGTTTCCCGCCAGCATGCCAGGTGTGGATGTGCATACCGTCGAGCCATGACCATCGACAATCGGGCCGTCGTTCAGGCCGCGTGGCGGGCGTTCGCCAGTCATGACGCGGAGCAGATCGCAGTGTTCTTCACCGAGGATGCCGAATGGCTCGCTCCGGCGGGCAACGCGACCGCGGTCGCGCTCGACGCGCCCAGCCACATGATCGGCAGGCAGGCGATAACGCATTTCCTCGCACACGAGTTTCCGCGGTTGTTCGTCAGTGATGTCGCCGTGGATTTTCGCGGCTTCTACGTCGACGGGGACCGAGTGGTCGTGGAGGAAACGATGAGCGCCACGCTGGCGAACGGAAACGCTTACCGCAATGACTACTGCTTCGTCTTCGAGTTGCGGGACGGTCTCATCCGCAGGGTTCGCGAGTACATGGATACCGCGCGCGGGCATCGCGACATCTTCGGTAGCGCTGCCGCCAGTGGCAGGAGCGGCACCGACGCCGCACCCGCATCGGTCAGGTGAGCGCGTGACGCGGCGGCGGTAGCGGTCGGCGCTCGAGCAGTCCGGCCAGCCGAGCACAGACAACTCGTGCGCCGATCGCTCAGCGAGCCCGCGCCCGGACCATCTCCCCCGCTGCCACCCGGTAGCGGTCGGCGATCAGCCGGACCACCGCCGGGTGCACACCGATGGGCTCGGCGACGCCGTCGGCTCCCGCCTCGTGCAGGCGCTGCTGGAACAGGCCGTGCGCGAGCAGGTACGAGGCGACGAAGACGCGGCCCGCTCCTGCCGCGCGCAATTCCGCGATGACGTCCGGCACGCGCGGCGCGCCGGTCGCGACGTAGCCGATGCGGACCGCGACCCCGAGGTGTTCGGCCAGCAGCGCGGCCGCGCGCCGGACATCCTGGCGGGCACGAGCGTCCGAGGAGCCCGCAGCGGCGAAGACGACCGCGTCGCCCGGGGACCAGCCCGCCGCGCGCAGGCGCATCGCCATGATCCGCGCCAGCGCCGGGTCCGGGCCCATGGCGGGCGTGACCGTCACCGCGGGATGGGCGCTCTCGGCGACCTCACGCGGCACGTCCTGGTAGACGTGGTATCCCGAGGCCAGGAACGCCGGAACCACGACGGCGGGTACGGATTCGCCGGTGGGGGTGACCAGATCGCGCAGCACCTCCGACGGCGAAGGGCCGAGCACGTCCACGAATGCCGTGCGCACCCAGGGACTGTCGCCGGTCTCGGTGCCGGGCCCCGAAATCCCGGCACCGAGTTCCTTCGTCACGGCCTCGGCGAGCGCCGCGATCATCTGCACGCCCTTGGTGCTGCGGGTCCCGTGGGCCACCAGCACCAGGGCGGGGGCGGTCACCAGCTCCCCGCAGTCTGGATGTGCCGAGGTGCCCGGGTCGGAATTCCGACGCCGGGCACCTGCGGGCCTCCTGTCGCGGTGGGCCGTGGATTGTTGTCGGTACATTCCGCCGGGTCCAGCGCGAGCCGGTACCCGCGTTTGACCACGGTTTGAATCGCTTTCGGCGTGCCGAGTCCGGCGCGCAGCCGGGCGATGGCGGTCTCCACCGCGTGCGTGTCGTCCCCGCCGCCGGGCAGCGCGGCGAGCAAGTCCTCGCGGGAGACGACCCGGCCGGGCTGACGGGCCAGCGAGCGCATCAGGGCCATCGGCGCGGGCGCCAGCTGACGCACCTGACCGTCGACCACCACGCAGGCGCCGCGCACGCTGATGATGTGGCCCGCGGCGTGAATCCGGTTGGCGCGCCGGGGCAGTTCCTCGGCGACGTGGCGGGCCAGCGCACCGAGGCGGGCCCGGCCGGGCATCGAGGTGGGCACCCCGAGTTCCTCCAGCGGCGCGGCCGTGATCGGGCCGACGCAGGCGGGCAGCACCCGTCCGCGCAGCGCGTACAGCAACCCCTCCAGCAGTCCGGTTTCCTTGGCGCGCATCAACATCGACGCCACGGCGGGGGCGCTGGTGAAGGTGACGCAGTCCATGCCGGAGGTGACGATCGACTCGATGAGGTGATCCATCGGCCCTTGATCGTCCGGCGGCACCCAGCGGTACACCGGCACCGGCACGACATCCGCGCCCGCGCACCGCAGGACCTCGCAGAAGTCGGGCACCGGTTCCCACTCGGTGGTGGCACCGTGCAACTGCACGGCGATCCGGACGCCCTCCACACCTTCGGCGAGCAGGTGATCGAGCACTTCGGCGGACGACTCGGAGGCGGGCGACCATTCCTCGCGCAATTCCGCGGCGCGGATGGCGCCCTTGGCCTTCGGGCCGCGCGCGAGCATCCGAGTGGTCCCCAGTGTCGCGCGCAGGTCCTCGGCCAGGCCCCAGCCTTCGGCCGCCTCCATCCACCCGCGGAACCCGATTCCCGTGGTGGCCACGGTGATCTGCGGTGGATCGGCGACCAGCTGCCGGGTCACCCGTTCCAGCTCGTTGTCGTCGGACAGCGGGATGATCCGGATGGCGGGCGCCGAAACGATGGTCGCGCCCCGGCGTTCGAGCAGCGTGGCGAATTCCACCGCCCGCCGGGCCGCCGTGATGCCCACCGTGAATCCGGCCAGGCTCTCGCCGGCGTCAATTGTTGTCATTGGCGTTTCATCCATCCGAGGACGCGAGCGCGGCGGACACCGGCTCGTTGGAAATCGAAACGATGCCGTCGTCCACGCGCACCGCGTACACCGGCAGCACCGCCGATTCGTCGTCCAGGCAACGCCCGTCGACCAGAGAGAAGGCCTGCTTCAGCAGCGGCGAGGCCACGACGGGCGCCCCACCGCGATCGCCGACGATCCCGCGCGACATGACCGCCGCCCGGCCGATCGGATCGATATTGCCGACGGCATACAGCAGGCCGTTATCCAGCAGGAACAGGGCGGCCTGCTGGCCGCCTTTCAGCAACACCGCAACGCCGCGGCCGGGAATCAGGTAGTCGAGACGGCAAGCCTGTGTCCACCCGGTGGTGGTAGCTGTGGCAATGCCGGGGGTATCGATCACGGTCATCGGTGTCATCCTCCAAACGCCTTACTCATTGGTACCGGCGTTCTGTTTCCAAGCGGTTAAGCGGTCATTTCCCCTGCGTGGCGACCGGGACTTTGGGCAGTCCCAGCAGGACGGGAACCTTCCGCTCGCCCGAATCGTCGAACGAAATCGTCGGATCGGCTTCCTCCGGGGCGTTGACGAACGACACGAAGCGAGAAAGCTTCTCCTCGTCGTCCAGCACCGCGGCCCACTCGTCGCGGTAGCCGGCGACGTGCTGGGCCATCGCCGCCTCCAGATCCTCGGCGATGCCGAGGCTGTCCTCGCAGATCACCTGCTTGAGGTAATCCATGCCGCCCTCCAGCGCTTCCTGCCAAGGAGCGGTGCGCTGCAAACGATCAGCGGTGCGGATGTAGAACATCAGGTACCGGTCGATGTACTTGATCAGCGTCTCGTCGTCGAGTTCACCGGCCAGCAGCACCGCGTGCTTCGGGGTGAGGCCGCCGTTGCCGCCGACGTAGAGGTTCCAGCCGTTCTCGGTGGCGATCACGCCGACGTCCTTGCCGCGCGCCTCGGCGCATTCCCGGGCGCAGCCGGAGACCGCCAGCTTCAGCTTGTGCGGCGACCGCAGGCCGCGGTAGCGCTTCTCCAGCAGCACGGCCATGCCGACCGAGTCCTGCTGGCCGTAGCGGCACCAGGTGGAGCCGACGCAGCTCTTCACGGTGCGCAGCGACTTGCCGTAGGCGTGACCGGATTCCATGCCCGCGTCGACCAGCCGCTTCCAGATCAGCGGCAACTGCTCGACGCGCGCGCCGAACAGGTCGATGCGCTGGCCGCCGGTGACCTTCACGTACAGGCCGAATTCCTTGGCCACCTCGCCGATGGTGATCAGCTGCTCGGCGGTGACCTCGCCGCCGGGCATCCGCGGCACCACCGAGTAGGTGCCGTTCTTCTGGAGGTTGGCCAGGAAGTGGTCGTTGGTGTCCTGCAGCGCGGCCTGCTCGCCGTCGAGGATGTGGTCGCTCGAGGTGGAGGCGAGGATGGACGCGACGGTCGGCTTGCAGATGTCGCAGCCCGCGCCCTTGCCGTACTTTGCGATCAGGCCGGAGAAGGTGCGGATGCCGGTGACCTGGACGATCTGGAACAGCTCGGCGCGCGACTGCTCGAAGTGCTCGCACAGCGCCTTGGACATCTCCACGCCGGACTGCTCGAGCAGCTTCTTGAGCATGGGAACGCAACCGCCGCAGGAGGTTCCGGCGGTGGTGCAGCTCTTGATCGCCGGGACGTCGCAGGCGCCGTCGGCGATCGCCCCGCAGATCGCGCCCTTCGACACGTTGTTGCACGAGCAGATCTGCGCGTCGTCGGGCAGCGCGTCGGCGCCCAGCTCGGCGCCCGCGGGTGAGATCAGCGCGGCCGGTTCGGCGGGCAGCGGGCGGCCGACCAGCGGGCGCAGCGCCGAGTAGGCGGTGGCGTCGCCGACCAGGATGCCGCCGAGCAGGGTCTTCGCGTCGTCGGAGACGACCAGCTTGGCGTAGGTGCCCTTGGCCGCGTCGTGCAGCACGACCGACAGCGCGCCCTCGGTGACGCCGTGCGCGTCACCGAAGCTGGCCACGTCCACACCCAGCAGCTTGAGCTTGGTCGACATGTCCGCGCCAGGGAACTCGCCCGAGCCGCCCAGGAGGCGGTCGGCCACGATCTCGGCGGTGCTGTAACCCGGCGCGACCAGGCCGTAGCACACGCCCTCGACGGCGGCGCATTCGCCGATGGCCCAGATGTTCGGGTCGGAGGTCTGCAGGCCGAGATCGGTGATGATGCCGCCGCGAGGGCCGACCTCGATTCCCGCGTCGCGGGCGATCTGGTCGCGCGGGCGGACACCGGCGGAGAACACCACGAGCCCGGCTTCGATCACCGTCTCGTCGGACAGGGTGACCTTCACTCCCTGGTCGGCCGCCTCGATCGAGGAGGTGCCCACGCCGGTGTGCACGTGCAGGCCGAGGTCGGTGACCAGGCGCTCCAGGATGGCGCCGCCACCCTCGTCGACCTGGGCGGGCATCAGCCGGGAGTTGTACTCGACCACGTGCGGGGTGAGCCCGAGCAGGCGCAGCGCGTTCGCGGCCTCCAGGCCGAGCAGGCCGCCGCCGACCACCACGCCCACCGCGCCGGGACCGGCGGCTTCGGCGGCCGCGCGGATGCCGTCGAGGTCGTCGAGGGTGCGGTAGACGAAGCAGGCGGGGTCGTCGTGGCCGGGCACCGGCGGCACGAACGGGTAGGAACCGGTGGCCAGCACGAGCGCGTCGTAGGCGAGGATGTCGCCCGACGAGGTGGTCACCTTGCGCGCCGCCCGGTCGATGGACTCGGCGCTCTGGCCCAGGCGCAGCTCGACCAGCTCGTCACCGGCGTACTCGTTGCCGGGCAGCGCGAGCGCGCTCGCGTCCCAGGCGCCGACGTAGGAGGAGAGGCCGACGCGGTCGTAGGCGGGCAGCTTCTCCTCGCTGAGGATGATCACCTGCCAGCGGCCTTCGGTGTCGCGCGAGCGCAGCGCCTCGACGAACCGGTGCCCGACCATTCCGTGGCCGACGACCACCGCGGTCTTACGAGCGACTGTGGGGTTCATCTGTGTGTCCTCCTGGACTGGATCGGGTGTCAAGCGCGGGCCGACGAGCCGGCGGACGGGGTCTGGGACGGGGACTGGCCCGCTTCGGCTTCGAGGACGAAGGTCTCCGCCTCGGTCACGACATCGGAGTCGGCGGGCAGGCCCCGCAGGCTGGGACGGCGCAGGAACACCGCCCAGACCACCAGGGCGCACAGCACGTAGAAGGCCATGAACACCCAGAACGCGGTGGTGGCCGACTTGGTGGACGCGTAGGAGGAGCGCAGCACCAGGTTGATGCCCACGCCGCCGAGGGCGCCGATGGCGCCGACGAAACCGATCAGCGCGCCGGAGGTGTTCTGCGACCAGGCCGACCGTTCGGCGGGCGTGGCGTCCAGGCTCCTGGACTTGGCCTCGAACACCGACGGGATGATCTTGGTGACCGACCCGTTGCCGATGCCGGAGAGCACGAACAGGGTGATGAAGCCGACCACGAGCGCGGTCATCACGGCCCCGCTCGCCACGCCGTTGTTGCTGTCGGCCATCGTGCTGGCCACGGTGACAACCACGGCCGCCGCCATCATGGCGCCGAAGACGTAGAGGGTGACGCGGCTGCCGCCGATGCGGTCGGCCCACTTGCCGCCGTAGGGCCGGGCCAGCGAGCCGAGCAGCGGACCGATGAAGGCGATCTGCGCGGCGTGCAGCGTGGCCTGCGCGACGCTGTCGCCGCCTGCCCGGAAGCTGATCTGCAGGATCTGGCCGAAGGCGAAGCTGTAGCCGATGAACGAGCCGAAGGTGCCGATGTAGAGGAACGCGATCGCCCAGGACTGCGGCACCTTCAGGGCCGTGAGCATGTAGGACAGATCGGCCTTCTGGTTGGGCAGGTTGTCCATGAACAGCGCCGCGCCGAGTCCGGCGATCGCGATGAGGACCAGGTAGACCGCGCAGATCAGCGAGGCGTACCCGTTGCCGATGGTCGCGATGACCAGCAGGCCGATCAGCTGGATCACCGGAACACCGATGTTGCCGCCGCCCGCGTTCAGGCCGAGCGCCCAGCCCTTGAGCCGCTGGGGGTAAAAGGCGTTGATGTTGGTCATCGAGGAGGCGAAGTTGCCGCCGCCGAAGCCCGCGAAGCCCGCGACCACCAGGAAGGTAGTGTAGGAGGTGCCGGGCTGGTTGATGAAGTACAGCGTCAGCAGCGTCGGGATCAGCAGCATCGCCGCGCTGAACACCGTCCAGTTGCGCCCGCCGAACCGCGCGGTCGCCACGGTGTAGGGAATCCGCAGGAACGCGCCCACCAGGGTCGGCATGGCGACCAGGAAGAACTTGCCCGCCGGGTCGATGCCGAACTTGTCGGTCGGCATGAACAGCACCATCACCGACCAGATCGACCACACCGAGAATCCGACGTGCTCGGCGAAGACCGACCAGATCAAGTTGCGCCGGGCGACGTCCTTGCCGCCCGCTTCCCAGGCGGTGACATCCTCCGCATCCCAGTGCTCGATGCGCGGCCTGCGGATCTTCGTCCGTCCCAGCGCTTCCAGACGGTTACGCGTCAGCGTGCTCAACGGGGCCTCCCAATGTCGGTTGGCTCCACGGTAGGAAAGGGGTATTGCCGAAATGCTGCGCGAAATGACCGTCAAATCAACGGTTGCTCACGATTACCGGCGACCGGGGGTGAGTTTCGCGGGAATGTTTCAGGCATGTGACACAACGGTTTCCATGCGTCACAAAAGCACAGAATTCGAATTCCCCGGGCGGTGAGGTGTGACGCGCGCTACGTCGCACAATTCGGATGCGCACATCCTCACCCTGTTCGCACAGTCGCGCAACCGGAGCTGTGAGATTCGGCGCCGACGGCGCCGGGCATCAATTCCAGGTGTCTTCGAGCAACCGCGGCTTGCACGCCTGCCAGGCGCCCGCCAGCAGCACCAGCACCGCCACGCCGAGCAGCGCGAACGGAACCAGCCAGCCACCCGTCGCCGTGTGCAGCACGCCGAACAGCAGCGGGCCCACGCAGGCCACGGCGTAGCCGACGCCCTGGGTGAAGCCGGACAGCGCGGCCGACCCGGCAGGGGTACGGGTGCGCAGGTTGATCAGCGTCAGCGCCATCGGGAACGTGCTCGGGCCGAGACCGAGCACGACGACCCAGAGGATCGGCGCGGCCATCGGCGCGATGAGCAGCCCGGCGAACGCGATGAAGAACAGCACCGCGCAGCCCACCACGACCGGGAACGGATTGCGGAACCGGGCGACCACGGTGGGTGCGGTGAGCGCGGCCACCAGGCCGACCACGGCGAACAGACCGACCATGGCCCCGCCGTACGCGGCGCTCGCGCCCGCCTCGCTCAGGATCTTCGGCAACCAGGTGAACATCGCGTAGGTGGTGAGCGAGGTCATGCCGAACATGCCCGCCATTCCCCAGGCGATGGGCGAGCGCCAGACGCGCCCGGTGGGCGGCTGCTCCGGCACGGCCGTCCGGTCCGCGCCGTCGTGTCCGCGCCTGCCGCGCAGCACCGCCAGCCACGGCACCGCCGCGGCGAAGCCGAGCACGCCCCACACCCCGAGCGACACGCGCCAGCCGTGCGCGTCCGCGACCGGGACCGCGGTGAAGGCGGGCACGACCGTGCCGAGTTGCACCATCACGATGTACAGCGAGCTGATCACGGCGAGGCGATCCGGGAAGTACCGCTTCACCAGCGGTGGGATCACCACGTTGCCGATGCCCATGCCCGCGAGGGCGAGGGCCGAGAAGACGAGCAGTTCGGCGGTGCCCGACATCAGCACCCGCAGCACCATGCCCGCGCCCGCCATCAGCATGGCCGTCAGCGCGGTGCGCTCCAGCCCGAGCCGGACCGCCAGGACCGGGGTGAGCAGACCGGACAGGGCGAACATGGCGGTGGGGATCATGCCGAAGACGCCGACAACGGCGGCCCCGTAACCGATCTCGGCGCCGATCCGCTCGGCCAGCGGGCTGTACGCGGTGACGGCGACCCGCAGCGTGAGCGCCGACATCACGATGGCGGTGAGCACCAGCAGGCGGCCCTCGGTCAGCGCACGTCGACGGCGCTCGACCAGGACGGATTCCTGGCGAGCCTCGGTTTCGGGAAGGGTCGCAGTCACCGAGAAATCATAGGATGACCGGATGATGACCGGCAACGATTTGTGATGGGCGGTACTCTGTCGAGGTGCAACCCGTCCGGCGCACCAGCCTCATCGCCCAGGTGACAGACCAGCTGCGTGCCGAAATTCGTTCCGGCCGTTGGCCGATCGGCTCCCGCATCCCGACCGAGCCGGAGCTCACCGAGCTCACCGGCACCGGCCGCAACACGGTGCGCGAGGCCGTCCAGGCCCTCGTGCACGCCGGCATGCTGGAGCGTCGCCAAGGTTCCGGCACCTACGTGATCGCGGCGTCGGACCTCGGCGGAACCCTGGGCAAGTATTTCGCCGACGCCGAGGAACGCGACGTCCTGGAACTGCGCCTCGCGCTGGACGTCACCGCCGCGGGCCTGGCCGCGCGCCGCCGCGACGACACCGATATCGCGAATCTGCTGCGCCTGCTGGCCGAACGCGACAAGAAGTGGGACGAGGACTCCGCCGCCGCGATCGAGGCGGACGTCCAGCTGCACCGCGCGATCGTCGTCGCGAGCCACAACGCGGTGTACCTCGAGTTCTACGATTCGCTGCTGCCCATCATCGAACAGGTCATCCGCGCACGGACATCGAAGTCCGACGACTCCTATACCGAGGAGCACGCCGCCTTGGTGCACGCGGTGATCGACGGTGATCCCGAACGCGCCGCCTCGGAGACGAGGTGCTTCCTCAACTCGCTCATCGCGGAATATCCGGACGCGCGATAAACGGCGCAGGTAACCGAGTGGTCACCATTCGGGGCCACGCGATGTGAGTCGGATTTGCCGGGAACGTCATCGAGGGCCACGGGGACGCAACACGCGGCTCCTACCTTTATCTCGACCGTAGCCAGGCACTCGACAGCCGCCGGCGGCGCAGCCGCGATGAGGGTCGGTCGAGCCGAATCGAGAGGAAGCCGATGACCGTCGTAACAGCCACCGGCCAGCAGTCGCACCCAACGACTTTCGAATACCAGAAACGTGGACGCTGGCTCGATCACTGGGATCCGGACAACGCGAAGTTCTGGGAATCCGGTGGCGCGAAAACCGCGCGCAAGAATTTGATGTTCTCCGTATTCGCCGAGAATCTCGGCTTCAGCATCTGGGTCATCTGGGGCACCGTCGTGACCAGCATGGGCGCCGCCGGATTCGACTTCCTCGCCGGTCTGGGCAAGGGCAACCCCATCGCGGTGAGCAACGCCCTGCTGCTCACCTCAACCCCCACCCTGGTCGGCGCCGCGCTGCGCATTCCATACACCTTCGCCATCCCCCGGTTCGGCGGGCGGGCGTTCACCGTGTTCAGCGCGGGGATGCTGCTGATTCCGACGCTCGGTCTGGCCTGGTTCGTCAATCAACCTGGCACACCGATGTGGGTGTTCCTGCTGCTGGCGGCGCTCGCGGGCGTCGGCGGCGGCAACTTCTCCTCCTCGATGGCCAACATAAACTTCTTCTTCCCCGAGGGCAAGAAGGGCGCGGCGCTGGGCATCAACGCCGCGGGCGGCAACCTGGGCGTCGCCCAGACGCAGCTGGTGCTGCCGCTGCTGATCACCTTCGGCACGCACCTCATGGCCAAGGACCCGGGCGGCTACCGCTTCGGCATCACGCTGTCGGTCCTGGTCTGGGTGCCTTTCATCCTGGCCGCCGCGTTCGGCGCGCTGCGCTACATGGACAGCATCAGCACCGCCAAGTCCGACGGCAAGTCCTACCGGCTCGCGCTCACCAACCGGCACACCTGGGTGATGGCAATCCTCTACATCGGCACCTTCGGCTCGTTCATCGGCTTCTCCTTCGCCTTCCCGACGCTGATCAAGGCCAATTTCCCGGACCTGGCCAAGATCGGCTGGATCACCACGCTCGGTAACCTCGCGTTCCTCGGCGCGCTGGTCGGGTCGTTCAGCAGGCCGTTCGGCGGCTGGGTGTCCGACAAGGTCGGCGGCGCGAAGATCACCTTCTACGTCTTCGGCGGCATGGCGATCGCGGTCGCGCTGATCATGGCCGGGCTGGAACTGAAGAGCTTCCCGCTCTACCTGCTGGCGTTCCTGCTGCTGTTCGTGCTCACCGGCATCGGCAACGGCTCGACCTACCGGATGATCCCGACCATCTTCAGCGCCGAGTCCAAGAAGTACGCCTCCGAGCACGGCCTCGACGCGGCCGAGGCCGCCGCTTCGGCGAAACGCCAGGCGGGGGCGGCGATCGGCGTCATCGGCGCGGTCGGCGCCTCCGGCGGCTGGCTGTTGCAGCAGGCCCTGCGGCTGTCCAACACCCACCTGCACAGCATGGCTCCCGCGTTCTGGGCCTACGCCGGGGCCTTCCTGGTGATGGCCACCGTCACCTGGTGGTTCTACCTGCGGTCCTCGTTCGCCATCCAGCGCGTTCCCTCGCTGGCCTACGCGAACGTCTGACCGCCCCAACCGGTCCCGCGGCCCGGACACCGCGGGACACGGGCGTCACCACCGCCGTTCCCCTCCGGCGGAGCCGCCCAACCGAACGTCCGCTCATCGCCCGGGTGAACCCTGGATCCGCGACGGGTTCCGGCCCGCACCGGCACGATGGGCGGACGTTCGGCGTTGTCATTCCGAGAGAAAGTGCCCGATCGGCGCTTTGCTCGCTGCAGCCCGCAGCGCTGATGCGCGCCGGTATCGCGAGGTGTGCGCCGGGGCGCGCGGTCAGCTCTTGTTCAACTCTTCGGCAAGCATCACGATGATGCCGCTGGGGCCGCGGACATAGGTGAGCTTGTAGACGTCCATGTACGTCGCCACGCCGCGCAGAGGGTGGCAACCGTGCCTCGCCGCGATCTCGAGGGCCTCGTCGATGTCGTCCACCGAGAACGCGACGCGGTGCATCCCGATCTCATTGGGCCGGGTCGGGCTCGTCTCGATTGCGGTGGGGTGGATGTACTCGAAGAGCTCGAGCCGACCGTTGCCGTCCGGTGTCTGGAGCATAGCGATCTTGGCGTGGTTGCCGTCGAGGCCGACGGCGGTGTCGGTCCACTCGCCGCTGACCGTGTCCCGGCCGATGACGGTCAGACCGAGGTCGGTGAAAAAGGCGATCGTCGCTTCGAGGTCGCGGACCGCGATGGCGACGTTTTCCAACTTGATGGGCATGACTTCTACTCCTTATGTTTCGCGCTGTGGAACGGAGCTGTCGCGCCGATCTCGACAGGTAGGCTCGTGTGCTCTAGAGGTCTCATTGTCGTTGGGCGTGGGCCTGGCGGTGCGTGCCCATGCGGACGGCTTGGCCGTCTACTCCTCGAACGGAGCCGCCGTGGCGTTCCCGACATGTCGGCCGCACGGCTTTCGCCGAGTCGGGGCCGGTGGCGTGTATCGTGCGTGTCGTGACCTGCCGGAGGCAGGGGTCGCGGCGGCACACTCCCACCGCTTCGCCTCAGGCCCGTGGAGCAGGGGGATACCCGGAGCCGGGCCTGCGGTGACGCGCGGCGGGTAGGGAAGAATGCGGTGGTGGCACTGCCGGCGGCGGCGAAACGCCTCGCCGCTCGCGAGGTCAGTACGGCAAGTGCACCCTATCGCGCACGTCCTTGACCGTTCTGGCGATCATCTGTTGCAAGGTGGCGGCGATGCGTTCGGAAGTGGTGGGTTTGATCGTCACCAGGTCGTCGCCGAAAGTGACGTATCGACCGTCCTTCTCGACATCGTTGAGCTGGAAATCCTTGCGCCCGTTGATGTGCCGATTGTCCACGCTTCCCATCGCGTAGACACCGACATGACCGATCAAGGTCATCGCCCGGGTGAAGAACCGCTCGAACTCCTCCCGCGGCGTCGGCCGCCAGGCATCGCGCACCGGCGGACGCGGCCGTGCCAGCTCCTCCGCGGAAGCCTGCAATTGCTTGCCCTGCCCCGGCCCGCAGGCGGGGAACACATCGACCACGGCCCGCGCCACCGCACCAGCGGACAGCAACGTCAACACCACATCACCGCCGTGCTCGAGGCCCGGTCCCGGTTCCTGCACCGCGATCGCGCCGTGCTCGTAGTGCACCCCCGCATGCGCCCGCAGCTTGCGGTCCTTGCGTTTGCCTACGAATCCGGCCACTTCCACCCGGGCCTCCGGCGCCAGCAGCACTTCGACCGCGCGCAGCAGATCGTCATCGATGCGCGGCCGCAGCGATTGCGCCGCCACCTGCCGCAAACGCAAGCTCTCCGACCGGAATTCCGTCGTGTATTGGTGCTGCAAGGGATACGGCAGCACGTCGCGGCCAGTGGACTCCCACAGCGTCCGGAATTCGAGCGCGGTGAACCGCCAGGTTTGCACCTCGGGCATCGAAGATGTCCTTACCGTGGGTTGTCACCGATGACCGGCGGCACCGTCCTGGGCAGCTCGTCCAGCCCCGTGAGCTCGTCGCCGTGTTCCTGGGTGATCAGGTAGTCCGGGATCCCCCTGGTGGATTCCTCGTCGGATTTGCCGCCGCGCGCACCGGGGGCCATGCCACCCATGCCGCTCGTACCGGCGCGTCCGGGCGAGGCACCGGTGCGTGCGGCTGCGGCGGATACGGCGTTGGGGTTGTTCGGCGTACCTTTGGGCGGCACCGAGACACCGGGCGCACCAGGTGTTCCGGGACTGCTCGGCGTGCTCAGGTGCGGGCTTCCGGGACTGTGCGGCGATGTACTCGGCGTAGGCGTTGTGGAGGCAGGCGTAGTCGAAGCCGGAGTGGTGGACGCCGGGGTCGTCGATTCCTGCGTAGTGGACGCCGGGTCGGTGTTCGTCGACTCCGGATTCTCCGAGGCGTTGTCCGAGGGTTGGTCGCTCGATTGAGTCGTCGGATTCTCGGTGGAATTCTTGCCTGAAGGATCCGAGCTGGGTGAGGAGGTCCCCGAGGGGTTCTGGCTGCCGTTGTTCGTGCCTCGCGGATTGCTGCCGTCGTCTGTGCCACCCGGACTCGTGGCGGAAGCCGGACGCGGAATCACCGGCACGTTGGTATCCGATTCCATGACAACCGGGGCGTACACGGTTCGCAGCACCCGCAATGCTTCGGTCTTCGCGTTGTACTCGGCGACGTCGTCGTTGCGCCACTCCCGCCCGACAATGACGGAGCGCACGTTGTCCCATCCGCTGCGGTGCTCCGGCGCATGCGGGACCAGTTGCTTGGTCGGCTCCAAACCGGTCAGCAATTCGGACAGCTTGTTTCCGGTCAGCCGGGCCGCGTTCGAAACCTGTGCACCTTGGGCGGCATAGTCACTGACCGCGCTGGCTGCGGCATTGCGCGCCTCACCACGCCACACACTGTCATCGGTGGCCCGCTCCATCGCCGTCTTGAAGGCTTCCAGCGAGGTCTGGTGCCGCTCCGCGATGGTGCTCCATGCGGCTATCAGGTCGTTCACCGCCTTCAGATCGATCTGATCGACCTTCTGACGCAGCGTGGCGACATCGTGCCGCTCGAACTCGTCCGCGTCCAGAACCTCCCTCGGCCGGAACGCGCCCTCGAACCCGACACCGGTAGCCCGGCTGCGCACGCCGTCCCGCTGCTGGTTGTACTTGCCCTGCACCTCGGCCGTATTGACCTTGGGTTGCAACTCCTCGCCCGCGATCCAATCGCTGACACTGCGCCACATAGCCGAGCCCAGCCCTTGATCGAGCTGAAACTGCGGCATACCACCGTACGGATTACCCATCAGCGCACCTGCTCAGTGGTACTCGCGATCTGCGCCGCGTTCTCGATGTCCTGCCCGGTGATCCGCTTGAACGAAATCGCCATGACTTCTCGCATGTTCTTCACAGTTTCGATGTGCTCAAGGATGATCTGGTCAATCGAATTGGTATCACCGGTGGCCTGCTTCAGGAACTTGCCGACGAGCTTCTCCGCCATGTTGAAATCACCGAAGCCGGAGACGCTTTGGGCTACAGCGGTGAACCTACGTAACCCTTCCAGGTCCGCAAGACGCTGGTCGCATGCCTTCGCGCACTGATACGCGGTATTCTCATCGTCGACGTACAGCTCCCCCGCCCGAGCTCGTCCTGCCAGCCCATTCCACAGTCCCGCATTGTCTTCGCTCATATCACCCCTCCCTGATCAATGTGGCAGCGCAGGCACAATCGACACGCCGACCCGTTGCAGGATCGCGCAAGGGTCCTCGAGATCGTCCCGACCCGCCCGGTTCAGGACTTTCAACTGCACAACCCCCTGAGTCGCAGGGAACAACACATCGCAATCGAGATACTTTGACGCACCCTCGACCCTGAACTGCCGACCTGGGCGACCTCCCACGGTCACATCCTGAAAATCGACATTGCCTGGCTTACGCTCGAACTCCGCGACCGTACGGCCGGTTGAAAATACGGTGATGAAGTACTTGGGGCCATCCCAGTTACAAATTTCCCAGCCGGACTGGTGCACCCCTGCAATACCGGGCTCTTCGGTGGCCGGATCGACCCCGGCCGCCCGCAACGCCTCATCGGGAATCCCCGTGCACGGGTTGAACAGAGCCTGGGCCCCAGTCGTAATGGAGCCCGCCGTCGGCGATCCGCTCGTGTTGTCATCACAGCCGACAACCCCGGTCGCCAGCGCACCGACGAGCAGTGTCAACATGATTCGACGACTCATCCCCACCCTCTCGACCCGCGACGACTCAGGTTCGCCAACAGTAGCAGACGGACAGTGGGTATCCCGCGGCCTGCGCTGGCCCCAGAGAGCGACCCGGTAGCCGAACGATGCCGACGACGACTGCATCGAGATGCCGAGAGCAGAGTTCGGACTCGAGGCGCCTCCGCTGCTTGCAGCGACTACTCGTCAGCCCACTCGGTCGGTGGTATTCGCGATCTGGGCCGCGTTCTCGATGTCCTGCCCGGTGATGCGTTTGAACGAGATCGCCATGACCTCACGCATGTTCTTCACGGTTTCGATGTGTTCGAGAATCACGTGGTCAACTGAATGTTCCTCGCCCATGGCCTGCTTGAGGAATTTCTTGACTAGATCGTTGGCCATCTCAAAGTCACCGAAGCCAGCGACATTCTGGGCATCTTGCGTAACGATCGCCAGATCTTGAAGATCTTTTATGCGCTGATCACACGCTCTTGCGCATGCAAGTGCGACTTCTTGGTTATCAAGGTAAAGCTCCCCGGTCCGAGCCGCTCCAGCTAGCTGACTCCACAGTCTCGCGCTGTCCTCGCTCATCTTCCCCTCCCGGATCAAGCCGGCAGAACCGGCACTATCGATTCGCCAACTCGATACAGTGTTGCGCACGGTTCGTCGAGGTTGTCGAGACCGGCTAGGTTGGACACCCGCAACTGGATGACGCCTTGCGGTACGGAGAACAAGACATCACAGAGGAGCTTCTTCGAAGCCCCTTCAACTCTGAATTGCCGACCCTTCCGACCCGCAACCGTGACATCTTGGAATTCGACGTTTCCGGGCTTCTTTTCGAACTCGGCAACAGTCCGACCCGTCGAAAACACAGTCATTGAGTAACGACTGCCCTTCCATCGGCAGATTTCCCAACCGGACTGGTCTACTCCCGCGACACCCTTCTCCTCCGTTGCTGGATCAACGCCCGCCGCCCGCAGCGCATCATCGGGAATCCCTATGCACGGGTTGAACAGAGCCTGCGTCGCAGTTGTGCTGGACCCCGTCGTTGGCGATCCGCTGGTGGTGTCTTCACATCCAACGGTTCCGGTCGCCAGCGTACCGATGAGTAGTGCCAACAGGATTCGACGACTCATCCCCACCCTCTCGACCCGTGACGACTCAAGTGCGCCAACAGTAACAGACGACCTGCCTGGCGCTCTCGGCTCGCGCTGGTCGGCGGGTGTCCTTCGCTCGGCCGCGTGGCTCGGCAGTGGGCCGGGGGCCCGACAGGCTTTCCGCGTTCGGGGGCAGTGGGTTTGGGACCGGATCTAGGGTGGCAGTGCAGTAACGAGCTGGACGAAAGCTAGGACATACGACTGAGTTCGACTGATTTTCGAAGGAGCTAATCGATGAAGTTTGGCAAGATCGCAGCCGGGTTCGCGCTGGCCGCTGCCGCAATCTCTGTCGCTCCCGCCGTTGCCTCCGCTGATGATCCGGAGTTTCCGCGCAACGGTGTCATACCGCCGGGGACCTATCACATCGGGAGAGGCCCCTCCAATGTGATCGGGTCGCCCATCGAGAACTGTGACCTGCAAGTCTTTGTCGATGGCAGGACAGTGGCGCTGGTTTGCGGCGGCTCGAGCCGGGGTGGGCATCAGACGCCGGTCGGTCCGGACGAGACCTATGTTTCGTTCGACTCCGTGCCGCTTGGCCTCGATCTGCATGACATCGACCCCCGGCAAGGGCTTTGGAGTGGAACGGTGAATATTGCCGGGACTCCGATTATTGCCCCGTACCCGTTGGCAGCGGTCTGGCTCAGCCGCCGCTGAACTGGATGGGCCGGTAACGGGCGACTTCGCTCGCACCGCGACGGATACGGCCTGGACATCGGCTGTCGAGCCGAAGTCCAGGCCGTTAACCGGCTACCACGTGTCACAGATCAGGTTTCAGGTCGAATCCGCCAGCCGTGACACGGGCCCTGAAGGCGTTCCATTGGTCCGGAGTGAAGACGAGCGCTGGACCGGTCGGGTTCTTCGAATCCCGAACGCCGACGTGACCAGCCGCGAGCCACGCGACTTCCACGCACGCATCGGCCTCACCACTGTGGATAGACTTGAACCACTTCGCTCCGGATAGGTCGATGCTCATTATTCGTATCTCCTGGCCATATTCCTGAGCAAGTCTCTCGATCGTTGCTCGTCGAGTGCAGCACCATTGACGGCTGCGTGGATCACCCGGAAGCGGTTCACATCGTCCCCCTCCTCGAAAATCATTGTTCCTATGGCACCTTCGGTGTAGACGACGGATGGCTCGTCATGAGGGAAGTCGATGATGATGTACGGTGGGACCGCCAACCCGCCCGGGAAGCCAGCAGTAAAGGGAACGACTCGGATCGAGACGTTATCCCGCGTACCCATGTCGGCAAGATGACGGTATTGCGAGGACATGATCCGCGTAGACCCGACGACAGTGCGCAGAGCCGACTCATGCACCAGGAATTCCGCCTGCATCGGCTTGTGCTTTCGAGTAAGTATTGCTGATCGCTGGATTCTCCGTTCCACTAGCCAGTCGGCCTCTTCGGAGGAGCCACTCGACGCAGAGGATCGCACACTGCGAGCATAGTCGGGAGTCTGCAATAGGCCCGGTATGATCAGCGTTTGGAAGAAGTGCAATCCTTTTGCCGCGGCCTCCAATTGCAGATACGTGTTGAACCCGGGCCGTACCAGATCCCGGAAGTCCTCCCACCACGGTTTCATACGCGCTTGCTCGGCAAGCGATTTCAGGTACTCGATCCGCTCGTCCGGCAGCCCGTAGTACTGGCAGATGTACTCGATGTCCCGAACTTTGATCTTCTCGTTCTGCCCCAACTCCAGCCGCCCGAGCGAGGATCGGCTGATCTCCAGGACTTCGGCTACCTGCTCGAGGGTGTAACCGTTGGCCTGACGCGCGTCGCGCAGTGCGCGGCCCAACTGGCGACGCGGCAGCGTCGTCCGGTTGACGTCCGACTTGGTACCGACCATTTCCGTTGCGTCCTCCCCTGCTATCCCACGGTGTGACCTGCTTTTTCCCACGGCGAGAATCGATGTCCGCCCACTCGGGAAGCGATCAGCGCGTACGCGCCGATTGCTGGGCACCGGCCGATTCGAGCTCCCCGTCGTGAGCACGTTCGCAGCATATGCACATGGCCGAACAACACGGAACAGAATTCGATTTCGTCACGAATTCCCGCGCGTCGAAGCGGATTACGCACGATCTACAGCCAACGGGGCACGGCATCGGGACACACCGGCACGGGCGTCGCGAGGTAGTGGATGGGCTACTCGTTCCGCCCGGAATCTGCGCGCGCGCAGACGTGCGGCTGGCGCACGAGCAGATGCGGGCGCACCTGACCTGCCGGATCGAGCGGTGTGCGTGGAAGGCGGCTGCGTACCGCACGCTGGTGATCGCGGGACGGCTGACACCGCAGGCGGTGAGCCACCGGGAACGTGCCGCCGCACGAGGAATCGGGTTCCCGTCACATGACGAAAGCGGCAATACCGACCATGCCCTCGACGTGCACACGATCCAAGCGGTGCTGGAGCGATTGTCGGCGTTGACGGCCCCACCCGATGCTCCGCGCGGGTGAGCCGGTTGCATCGCACCACGACCGGAGCCGTGCAGGCTTCCTGGCGGGTGGTGGGAAGTCGCATCGAGATCGTGTTCTTCCGCGACGCCTCCGACCCCACACCTGCCTACCGGCTGCGCAACAACGGCGACACCGTGCCGATTCCCCTGGGGCAGAGCGGTTTCGTCGCCTTCGATGAGCGCGCACTGCCAGATCTGGCGCAGGTCCGCGAATGGTTCCCGCGCCACTTCCGGCTGTGGGACGCGGTCCGCGCCGAGTTCTGGGATGTTCTGCTGCCCGCGCACGGGGCGCGCACCGCAGACCTTCCTGTCCCGCCCCGGCCGGATGAGTTGGCCTGATCCACTACTTCGCACAGGTAACCGAGAGCCGAATGTCCAAGCGACGAAATCGACCGCGACCCGCGACCCGCAAGCCGACGAATTCCACCATCCGATATCCACCGAGAACCACGATCGACTCGATACTCACGACGATGATGGCCGAACGCCGAGCGGATGCCGCCGGCTCCGACACCGTGCACTTCTGGGGGTTCGCCCACGCGGAGAACTCCACGGCACAGGACGCGGCCCACACCGCGATAGTGCTCGATCCCGACGCCGAACGCTCCCCCATCCTGGACTCGGCCGAATGGCTGATCCGGCGATTCACCCGCCGCGTGTGGGGTCGGCCTGGCCTACCTGACGGTGGGCGAGATATTCCCCGGCGCCCACGGCGTCCCGCCGGATGCGGTACAGGCGGCGAAAGCGGGCCGGCTGAGCGAACGCGCCACCGCCGACCCCATGTGCGCGGCAACGATTTTCGATGCCCGAGCCCGCGCCTACACGGCGCTGACCTACACGCACCTGCCCGAACTCGGAGCGACGCCCACCTGGGTGAACGACACCCGCGCGTCCACCGACGCCTGGGTCACCCTGTTCGACCAGCGCGCTGTCGCTGCACACGTGTGGGCGGCGGCCATAACGCTGGATCCGCGGGCGAACTACGCCGCCATAACGCGCCTGCGGTCGCACTGAAGCAACGTGGACTTTCGGCCTGAAGGGCGAATGGGTAATTGTGTTGGCCCCGCCCGGGCGCGTTGTTATGGTGTGGGCGTGAATTCCCCGGAGGCGTCCAGACGATAGCCGCCCGGCATATGCGCTGGGCGGCGTTGTGAATGCAGAAACTGCTGGTCGTAGCGCGACAGGCAGGTTTTTCGCGACGCCGGACGATGTACGTTTCTCCGCGATCGGGCGACGATTCGCCCGATTCCGCGACCATCTCGGGCGCCGTGTCGGCTGCGCGGCGCCCTTTTCCGGGGAGTTGTCCTTCTATGCCCATTGTGGTGTTCGTGCTGGCTGTCGCGGTGTTCGCGCAGGGCACGTCCGAATTCATGGTGTCGGGGTTGCTGGAGCGGATCGCCGACGATCTCGGGGTCTCGATCGGCACGGCCGGTCTGCTGACCTCGCTGTTCGCGGCGGGCATGGTGCTCGGCGCACCGGCGATGGCGGTGGCGGCGGGCCGGTTGCCGGTCCGGCATTCGGTAGCGGCGTTCTTGGCGGTGTTCTGCGCGACTCATGTCGTCGGCGCGGTGACCAGCGAATTCGCGACGTTGCTGACGACCAGGGTCGTCGCGGCGGTCGCCAACGCGGGATTCCTGGCCATCGCGCTGGCCGCGCTGCCGCGCTTGGTCGACCCGGCCGTGGTGGGCCGCGCGACATCGGTGGTGGTGTCCGGGGTGACCGTGGCCTGCATCGCCGGTGTGCCGGCCGGGACTTTGCTGGGACAGGTGTGGGGTTGGCGTGCCGCGTTCTGGGCCGTCGCCGTCATCAGCGGTGCCGCGGTGATCCCGGTATGGACGATGGTGCCTCGCACTGTGCGCGCCGGTGATCGGCGGACGACCCGGGGAACCTCTCCGGTGAAGGAGTGGACGGCGCTGGGCACACGCCCGGTTCTCGTCGCGGTCCTGGTCGCGGTACTGGTGAACGCCGCGACGTTCGCGGGGTTCACGTTCCTCGGTTCGATCACCGCCGGGCTCACCGAGCCGGGCAGCCGCTGGGTTCCGATAGTGCTGGCCCTGTTCGGCATCGGATCGTTCGTCGGCGTGACGTTGACCGGCCGCTACAGCGACGATCACCGAGAGCGGATCATCACGCTCGGTACGAGCGGGCTCGCCGGAGTGTGGCTGCTGGCCGCTTCGACCGCGCATACCCTGCCCGGGGTGGCGATCATGGCGACGGTGTCCGGGGCCATCGCGTTCGGGGTGGGATCGACGCTGATCGCGACGATCGTGCAGACCGCCGCGCCCACCGCGCCACGGATCGCGGGCGCGCTGGCCACCACCGCGTTCAATATCGGCGCTGTTCTCGGCCCCGCCACCGCCGCCGTGGTCGTCGACCACACCGGTCAGCCCGCGAAGGCGTTGTGGTGCGGCACCGCCTTCTCGATCGCCGCGATGGCTGTCGTCCTGACCTCGCGAAGGCCGGTCGCACCCCGAGCGGCGACCGCCGCGGCCCCGGCAGGAGACCCGATCGAGTAAGGCTGGCGAATTACCGCTAATAGACTTGACGAACCGCATATCCAGATGTCACTATCAAAGTGGGAAGACACGAGAAATCATGTGTCTATTTCTTGATGTCCTCGACATCGGCCAAGTTTGGGTGTAATTTAAGGCTTCGCGCCGGGTCGCGTGCTGTCCAACTCTCGAAATACGAAATGACTGTGGAAAGTGGCACTGTCGGCGTGCCACCTCCCACCCGTTGTTGTCGAGGCATGTTCGGGCACAGTCCAGCACGGTGCGTACAGGAGAACTACCGCCCACAGGACAAGCAGATACCGCGACGACCACGCGAACGCGTGGGCGGCGCGAGGTGCTGGAAGGACGCATCTTGACAATCTCGAGTCAGGCCGACGTCGATGCAGGAATGCCCGTCGAGACCGGGGTCTCCGGGGCGTCGAAGCGGGTCTCGTTCGCCAAAATTCGTGAGCCCCTCGATGTTCCGGGGTTGCTGGATATCCAGCTCGATTCTTTCGATTGGTTGATCGGTGCGCCCGCCCGCCACGAACGGGAGGCGGCGCGCGGCGACGCACGGGCGGGCGGATTGGCGGAGGTGCTCGAGGAGCTCTCTCCGATCGAGGATTTCGCCGGAACGATGTCGCTGACCCTGTCCGATCCCCGTTTCGAGGAGGTCAAGGCCTCGATCGATGAGTGCAAAGACAAGGACTTGACGTATGCGGCTCCGCTGTTCGTGACGGCGGAGTTCATCAACAACAACACCGGTGAGATCAAGAGCCAGACGGTCTTCATGGGTGATTTCCCG
>NZ_JBEXYF010000040.1:0-71111 GCF_040630775.1 Nocardia sp. NPDC005745 | reverse complement strand
CCATTCCGAACCCGGAAGCTAAGCCTGCCAGCGCCGATGGTACTGCACTCGACAGGGTGTGGGAGAGTAGGACACCGCCGGAACATCCTTCACGATAGGGGACCCAGAATCTGGGTCCCCTATCGGCGTTTGAGCACCAAACAGTGCTCCGGCGAACTTGCCGTACCCCGCGCCCCACGACGGGTACGTGATTGAATTCGTGGGATACAGACTTTCGCGATACCAAGAAAGGGAGCACCGTGCCGGAACAAAATGACGATCGGAAGCCCTTCCGGCGCGGCGCTCCCGACTCCGGGTCCGGCCGGCGAGATGACAACCAGCAGGATCCGAGCCGGCGCGGCGGCGGGTTCAACCGTGGCGGTGACTCGGGGGAACGCGGGGGCTTCGGTCGCCGCGGTGACTCGGGCGGCTCCGGCTCCCGTGACAATACGTCCGACCGAGGCGGTTACCAGCGACGCGAGAATTCCGGTGGGTTCAACCGCCGGGGTGACAGTGGCGGTTCCGGCGAGCGCGGCGGTTCCGGCGAGCGCGGCGGGTTCAGGCGTCAGGACTCCGGCGGCCGGAGTGGTGACACCGGTGGCTTCCGCCGCGGCGGCGACGCACCGGAGCGCGGTGGTTTCCAGCGGCGGGACGAGTCCGCGGATCGTGGCGGTTCCGCCGGCCGAGGCGGATCGGGCGATCGGGGCGGATTCAAGCGCTCCGAGGGCTCCGGTGAACGCGGCGGCTTCAAACGCCGGAGTGATTCCGGAGAGCGGCGCGACGACTCGCGGGGCGGATTCCGCCCCGGCGGCGAGTCCGGTGCGCGCGGCGGATCCGATCGTGGCGATTCCCGTGGTGAATTCTCCCGTCGCCGGGACGATTTCGGCGATCGAGGCGATGCCCGCCGCGATGAACCGGGCGAGCGTGGTGGGTTCAAGCGTCGTGGCGATTCCGGTGAGCGCGGCGACGCGGGGCGGCGCGGCGCGTCCGGATTCCCGCGCCGCGATGACGATCGCCGTGGCCAGGGACCGGATCGCGCGGGGCAGCGCGGCGGCGCGGATCGCGGGGATCGGACCCCGCGGGACGACTCGTCACCGGATCGCCGCCGTGGCGGCGAAGGCGCCCATGCCGGTGGGGGCCGTTCCCTCGACCGTCGTCCGCCGCGGCCGGAGGAACCCGATCTGCCGGACGAGGTGCAGGCAGCCGATCTCGATTCCGCCGTGCGGCGAGACCTGCTCAGTTTGGACAAGGGGAACGCGGAGACGGTCGCCCGGCACTTGGTGATGGCGGTGCGGCTGGTCGACGACGATCCCGGCCTCGCTCTCGCCCATGCCAGGGCCGCACGGCAGCGGGCCGGGCGGATCGCGGTCGTCCGCGAGACTGCGGGAGTGGTGGCCTACCACGCCGGCGAATGGGCGGAGGCCTTATCGGAGCTGCGTACGGCGCGCCGGATGTCCGGTGGTTCCGGGCTGCTGGCCGTCATGGCCGACTGCGAGCGCGGCTTGGGCCGTCCCGAACGCGCTATCGAGCTCGGTCGCAGCGACGAGGCGCGTGCCCTGCGCGGTGACGATGCCACCGAACTGCGTATGGTCGTCGCGGGCGCGCGAATGGACCTCGGCCAGTACGACCAAGCCGTCGTGACCTTGCAGACCTCGGATCTCGACCCGTCCAGGACCGGCTCCGCCGCTGCCCGCCTCTTCTACGCCTACGCCGACGCTCTCGTCGCCGCGGGTCGTACCGACGAGGGCCTCACCTGGTTCCTCAACGCCGCCTCGGCCGACCTCGACGGAGACACCGACGCCGAAGAACGCGCCGCTGAACTCACGGGCGACAGCGACATCTGAACCTGTCGCCGATCGCGGTTGCCGCGCCTTGGGGGGTGGCCGGCTCCCGACGGTGACACGGACGCCGAAGAACGCGCCGCCGAACTGACGGGTGACAGCGATATCAGAACCTGTCGCCGATCGCGGCTGCCGCGCCCCGTGGGTGGCCGGTCTCCGAAGACGTTGCCCGCGCCCGGTGCCAGGCACGCGGACGGATGGTCCGGGATGTGGCCGGAAGCCTGCGTCTGCGCGAATTTCGCTGCGGGCGCGGACGTGTGGCGAGCAGGGCCGATCGGATCATCACGGTGGCCGCGATCATGGACACTGGGATCTGCGAATCTATGCTGGGGCGCTTGCGATCCGGTGCCGCAGGAGTGGCTGACGCCACGTCTGTCCGGCCCGCGCGTCGGCGTAGTGTCGAGTGTCTCGGATCTGCCGAGCGGATGGGCTGCCGGAGGGCCCGGCGGTGATGGGTCGGCGCGGCCGATCGGTGACACGGAGTGAGAGTGGTGTGAAGCGACTACGAGATCGCTACCGAGCCCTGCTGCTCGACCTGGACGGCACGCTGTATCGCGGGCACGAGGTGATCGAGGGCGCGCCGGAGGCACTCGCCGCGGATGGGCAGGCGGGCCGGCGATTGGTGTACGTCACGAACAATGCCAGCCGTGGTCCGCAGGTCGTGGCCGCGCATCTGTCCGAACTCGGCTTCGCCGCGACCGCCGACGACGTGGTGACCAGCGCACAGGCGGCGGCGCGGTTGCTGGCCGAGCGGCTCGACCGTGGCGCGCCGGTCCTGGTCGTCGGCACCGACGACCTGGCCGCCGAGGTGGAGGCTGTCGGGTTGCGACCGATCCGGCGCTCCGACGGCGACGCACCCGCCGCTGTGGTGCAAGGACATTCACCGCACACCGCGTGGCCGGACCTCGCCGAAGCCGCCTACGCCCTGCGCACGGACGCACTGTGGGTCGCGGCGAACACCGACCGGACGTTGCCGAACGAACGCGGCCTCGCGCCGGGCAACGGTGCGATGGTCGCCGCGCTGCGCACCGCCTCCGATCGGGAGCCGATCGTCGCGGGCAAGCCGTATGCGCCCCTGCTGGAGGACGCGCTCGTCCGGGCCGGTTCCCGTTCCGCCCTGGTGGTGGGCGACCGGCTGGACACCGATATCGAGGGCGCCAACCGGGTCGGCCTCGACTCGTTGCTGGTGCTCACCGGTGTCAGCACAATCGATGAACTGCGCAAGGCCCCGGATGGGCAGATCCCGACCTATGTCGCCGACTCGCTCGACGCCCTCAACCACGCGGCCGTAGCCGCCGAGCCGGAAGCCGACCTCGGCGAGATGCTGCGGCGGCACCCGGGAAGAGCTGTGACGGTCCGCGCGTCCGATTCGGAAATCCGATAGCGTTGACGCCACGATGACTAGTCCTATACCTCGCCCGAACGGTCCCGGTTCCGCCGGTGCGCAAGGTCCCCGCCCCGGGGTTCCGCTGCCCGGTCAGCACCTGCCGGGTACGCAAGGCCGTCCGGAGCCTGCCGACCCGGATCGAATCCGCGGCGAGGTCGACAGCCTGCTCGCCGAACTCGACCGCCCCGGCCGGGCCGCGCCGGCGACCGACAGCGCCGAGGCAGGCGTCGACATCACTCGCCGCGCTCGCATCCTGGAGCAGGCACATGACGTGCTGGTGCAGGCCCTGGCCACGGTGGACAAGATCTGAGGTGGCCAGGCGCGCACGGGTGGACGCGGAACTGGTTCGCCGCGGATTGGCGCGATCGCGAGAACACGCGGTCGAGCTGATCGGCGCGGGCCGCGTCCTGATAGCTGGAACAGTGGCGGTGAAGGCGGCGACCGCGGTGGAGGCGGGCACGCCGCTGGTGGTCCGCGAGGAGCCCGACGAGGTGTCCTGGGCCTCGCGCGGCGCGCACAAACTGCTCGGCGCGCTGGAGCGGTTCGAGCCGGACGGGTTGTCGGTGGCGGGCAAGCGCTGCCTGGACGCGGGCGCCTCCACCGGCGGTTTCACCGACGTCCTGCTGGCCGGGCGAGCACGGGAGGTCGTCGCGGTCGATGTCGGCTACGGCCAGCTGGTGTGGCGCCTGCGCACCGACGAGCGGGTCCGGGTGTTCGACCGGACCAACGTGCGCAACCTGACGCCCGAAAGCATCGGCGGCACGGTCGAAGTGGTGGTGAGCGACCTGTCCTTCATTTCGCTGAGCCTGGTGCTTCCCGCGCTGGCCGTCTGCGCCGCGCCCGGCGCCGATCTGCTGCCCATGGTGAAACCGCAGTTCGAGGTCGGCAAGGAACGGGTCGGCTCCGGCGGCGTCGTGCGTGATCCCGCGCTGCGCGCCGACGCGGTGCGCACGGTGGCGGCGGCGGCCGCGGAGCTGGGCATGCGCACCGCCGGCGTCGTGGCGAGCCCGTTGCCGGGTCCGTCCGGCAATGTCGAATACTTCTTGTGGCTGCGCAACGACGGGCCGTTCGAATACGACGCCGAACAGGTCGCCGCGCTGGTCGAGCGTGCGGTTGAGGAGGGTCCACAGTGAACGCGCCGGCCCAACCCTGCGGCAGGGAGATCTTGCTGGTCTCACACCCCGGCCGCGCGGAGATCATCGAGACCGCCCACCGGGTGGCGAAGATCTTCGCGGACGCGGGCATCTGCCTGCGCGTGCTCGCCGACGAGGCGGACAGCACGCGCTTCGCCGCCGAGCCGGGCGGCTACCCCGTGCGCGTGGTCGAGCACAGTCCGGACGCGGCGGTCGGCTGCGAGATGGTGCTCGTGCTCGGCGGCGACGGTACGTTCCTGCGCGCGGCCGAACTGGCGCGCCCGGCGGGGGTGCCGGTGCTGGGAATCAACCTCGGCCGCATCGGGTTTCTCACCGAAGCCGAGGCCGAGAACTTGGACGAGGCGCTCGCCCAGGTGGTGCGTCACGATTACACCATCGAGCATCGGATGACCATCGACGTCACCGTCCGGGTCGAGGACGAGGTGGTCGAGACCGGTTGGGCGCTGAACGAGGCGAGCATCGAAAACGCCTCGCGCATGGGCGTACTCGAAGTGGTGCTGGAAGTCGACGGCCGCCCGGTGTCGTCGTTCGGCTGTGACGGCATCCTCGTCTCGACGCCGACCGGGTCGACCGCCTACGCCTTCTCCGCGGGCGGTCCGGTGGTTTGGCCGGAACTCGAAGCCTTGCTGGTGATTCCGAGCAATGCCCACGCCCTGTTCGCGCGGCCGCTGGTGACCAGCCCGGATTCGCGTATCGCGGTCGAGTCTGTGGCGACCGGACACGATGCGATAGTTTTCCTGGACGGCAGGCGCACGCTCGCACTCCCCAGCGGTGGCCGGGTCGAGGCGGTTCGCGGCGTTCGACCGGTGCGCTGGGTGCGGCTGGACTCCGCACCGTTCGCCGACCGGATGGTGCGCAAGTTCCAGTTGCCCGTGACAGGCTGGCGTGGCCGACGGCGAACGGAGAGCACAAGTGCTGACAGAGATCAGAATTGACGGGCTCGGCGTCATTTCCACCGCGACCGCGCAGTTCCATGCGGGACTGACCTGCCTGACCGGCGAGACCGGCGCGGGCAAGACCATGGTGGTGACCAGCCTTCATCTGCTCAGCGGTGCCCGCGCGGACGCGGGCCGGGTCCGGCTCGGCGCCTCCCGCGCGGTGGTGGAGGGCCGGTTCACCATCGACGACGTCAACGACGCCGCGCGCGCCGAGGTCGCGCGGGTGCTGGAAGCGGCCGCGGCCGAGCAGGACGACGACGGCAGCGTCATCGCGATCCGCACGGTCGGCAGCGATGGGCGCTCCCGCGCGCATCTCGGTGGTCGCGGCGTCCCCGCCTCGGTGCTCGCCGATTTCACCGCGCCTGTGCTGACCGTGCACGGCCAGAACGATCAGCTGCGTTTGCAGCGCCCCGACCAGCAGTTGTCGGCGCTGGACCAGTTCGCGGGCGACGCCGTCGGCGCTCTGCTGCGCAAGTACCAGGTGCTGCGCCGGTCATGGCTCGACGCCCGCACCGAGCTGCTCGAACGAACCGCGCGCAGCAGGGAATTGGCCCTCGAGGCCGAGCGGCTCGAGCACTCGTTGAAGGAAATCGACGCCATCGCGCCCGAACCCGGCGAGGACGTGCGCATCGTCGACGAGGTGCGCAGGCTGAGCGATCTGGATTCGCTGCGAGAGGCGGCGGCCACCGCGCACGACGCGCTGGCCGGGCCTGCCGAAGCGCCCGAAGACGGTTCCGGCGCCCTGGAAGCGCTCGGCGCCGCGCGCGCCCGCATCGAAGCCGCCGACGACCCGGCGCTGGTCGCGCTCGCGCCGCGCCTCGCCGAGGCCATCGCCGTGGTGGTGGACGTGACCACCGACCTGAGCGGATACCTTTCGGACCTGCCGTCCGATCCGGGAGCGCTGGATTCACTGCTCACCAGGCAGGCCGAATTGAAGACGCTGACCCGCAAGTACGCACCGGACATCGACGGTGTGCTGGCTTGGGCGGAGGAGGCGCGCACCCGACTCGGGTCGCTCGACGTCTCCGAGGAGGCGCTGGGCAAACTGGCCGCCGAAGTGGACACCGCCGCCGAACGGGTGCGGGAGGCGGCGAAGAAGCTGAGCGCGGCGCGGAGCAAAGCGGCGGGGAAGCTGGCGGCGGCGGTGAGCGCCGAGCTGGGCGGCCTGGCGATGGGCAAGGCGCGTCTGGAGGTCGAGGTGCGGCCGTTGCTCGCGGGAGCGCAGGACGCGGCGCCGCTCACCGTCGACGGCCGGGAATTGCACGCCGGTGCTACGGGCACCGATGAGGCCGAGTTCCGGCTGGCGGCGCATTCGGGCGCGCAGTCGTTGCCGTTGAGCAAGAGTGCGTCGGGTGGTGAACTGTCGCGCGTGATGCTGGCGCTGGAAGTGGTGCTCGCCGGTTCCGATCACGGAGCGACCATGGTGTTCGACGAGGTCGACGCGGGCGTCGGCGGGCGAGCCGCGGTGGAGATCGGCCGCAGGCTGGCCCGGCTGGCGCGCACCCACCAGGTCATCGTGGTGACACATCTGCCGCAGGTCGCGGCGTTCGCCGACACCCACCTCGTGGTCGACAAATCCGACGACGGCAAGGGCGCCGTCAACAGCGGCGTCCGGGCTCTCACCAATGACGAGCGGGTGGTCGAGCTGGCGCGCATGCTGGCCGGTCTCGACGACACCGAGACCGGCCGCGCGCACGCGGAGGAACTGCTGGCGACGGCACGCGCCGAGAAGGCGGGTGCCGAGGTGGCCGCGCGCTGAGCGCGCCGGTCAGCGCACCGCCTTCTGCGCACCCTTGATGAACGTGCCGATCAGGTTCTTGAGGCCGAATTCCAGCACCTTGGCGGGCACCGGCAGCGACGGGTCCGATTCCATGGTGTAGGAGACCAGGGTGCCGTTGTCGGCGTCGGCGAAGGTGACGATGCCGACGTGCCGCTTCACCGGCGCGCCCTTGACGATCTTGTACTCCATCCGCTCACCGGGCACGAGGTTGGTGATCTCCTCGGTGACGCCGACCGGGCCGAGGCCGATCAGGTGCTGCGCGCCGACGCCTTCTCGCTCGGTCAGGCCGGGCTTGATCAGCTTGACCTGGACCGGGATGTAGGGGCTGATGCTCTCGCGGTCGGCGAAGAGCCGGTACACGACCTCGCGCGGGGCGGCGATGACGGCGTCGACGGTGGTGCTGGCCATGAAATCTCCTCTTCCAGTTACGTGTGACCGGCAGCATATAGCTACAGCGGGCGCGGCTCGGGGATCGTGTCGTCCGCATCACAATCGGCGGCGAGCCGCCCGCGTGGTCGGCGCTACCGAGCCGGGGCGGTGGAGGCGTCCGGAGCCGAGGTCGGTGTGAGGTAGCGGCGGTCGGCACGGAAACGCTGTGTCGAACTACGGATGGCATCCGTGAAACGACGGGCAATAGTGCGGTGATCGCTGTCGGCTGCGATTGAGAGTGTACGCGCCCGCAGGTGGTTCGATGGGGCAAACAGGGTCTCGATCAAGGCATTTCGAAACCACCCTTCGTGTAGTGCTCGATTGATGTCCGCAATGTCCGATTTCTGATCTACTATGGAACTCAGTAGATGAACGGCGGATGAACTCCGTCGGATAGCGGGAAGCACCGAGGCGAAGGGGCCATCATGTGCAGCGTTCTCCCAGCAAGGACCAGGACGGGCGAAGCGCGGCGTTCAGGGGTGCCCGGGCGCGGCCGGGGATCATCGAAGAAGGGGGCATTCGCGCTGATCGTCGCCGGTCTCGCCGCGGGGACGGTGGCCGCGGCGGGCGGGGCGGCCGCGGAGTCGTTGTCCGGCTCCGACCACTCCGGTCGTTCGGGTTCGCACGGCGACTCTACGGGGTGGCACGCGATCGACCCGTTCGGATATCAGCACTCCGATCCGAATTCACTGCGGCAGAACGAGCATCAGCATGCGCTGCGCGAGTATCACCGGCGGAACAACCCCCGTCCGGACGAGAGTAGCGCGGGAAACGGCGCGGGGGGATCGGCGTGGACGCGCACGCAGCGGCCGGATGGCAATGGCTGGACCGTGTGCCGCCCGCAGGCGAAGTGGTGCTGATCGATGATCGAGACGCGAGCTGGCGGCAAGTCTCTGCGACGACGGCACTCTGACCTGATCCGACCGGCTTGTCGCTCATGGGTAGCACTGGATTCGCTGCCTGCTGGAGGGGAGGGTTTATGCGCTTCGCGGCGGATCGGCGAAACATTCGCGCCTTGATTGCTGACACCTGGTGTTTCTTCGGAGGTAGGTCTCATATCGCATAAGTTGGCACGTTTGCGGGTGTCGACCGAAGTTTCCAAGTGAGTGATCTGCCCTGATCAATGTGGGGCATCTTCCGTGCGGGTGCGAGTGACGGTGCGGATCGGGTTGCCAACAGGTAACGCAGAGGCGTCATGCGCTCGTTGAGACGGCGCGCCTCCACCAATGGTTGAGAGTTTGCGCTCATCATCGCCACATGAGGATGCCGGCGCTGTTGTCGCGAAACACCGAAACGCTGCCTGGTCTGATCGGGACGGCCCGGGTCGACCGCAACACCCGGCGGCTGCTCGGCCGGGTCGGACCGGGCGACATCGTCGTCCTCGACGAGATGGACCTCGACCGGATGACCGCCGACCGGTTGGTCGAGGCCCGCGTGGGCGCGGTGATCAACACCTCGCCGTCCATCTCAGGTCGCTACCCGAACCTCGGCCCCGAGGCGCTCGTGGCCCACGGGATCCTGCTGCTGGATACGGTGAGCTCGGATGCGTTCAAGAAGATCAAGGACGGTGTCAAGGTCCGTGTGGTCGACGGTGTGGTCTACGCCGACAAGCTGATCAAGAAGGAGCCGGAGGTCCTCGTCGAGGGCATCGAACTCACCGACACCGCCATCGCGGAGCGCATGCTCGAGGCGCGCAACGGCCTGGCCGATCACCTCGAGGCGTTCGCGGGCAACACCATCGAGTTCATCCGCACCGAGAGCGCGCTGCTCATCGACGGGTTCGGCGTTCCGGAGCTGGATCTGGTGATGAAGCACCGCCACGTGGTGGTCGTCGCCGACGGCCCGGAGCACGCCGAGGATCTGCAGCGGCTCAAGCCGTTCATCAAGGAGTACACCCCGATCCTGATCGGCGTCGGTCGTGGCGCCGACACCCTGCGCAGCCGCGGATACCGGCCCGACGTCATCGTGGGCGACCCCGAGGAGATCACCAGCGCCACCATGAAATGCGGCGCCGAGGTGATCCTGCCCGCCGACACCGACGGGCACGCCAAGGGACTCGAACGCATCCAGGACCTGGGCATCGGCGCGACGACCTTCCCCTCCTCGGGTTCGGCCGCCGATCTGGCGCTGCTGCTGGCCGACCATCACGGCGCCGCGCTGATCGTCACCGCGGGAGCGCCCGCCTCGCTCGACGATTTCTTCGACCGCGGCCGTCGCGACAGCAATCCGGCCACCTTCCTCACCCGGCTCAAGGTCGGTACGAAGCTGATGGACGCGCAGGCGGTGGCCACCCTGTACCGCAACCGCGTGTCCGGAGTCGCCGTCGCGCTGGTGGTGCTCGCCGCGCTGGTCGCGGTGATCGTCGTGTTGCTGGCGTCCAACAGCGGCGGGGACGTCGTGGATTGGGGCGTGGACGCCTGGAACCGCCTCGCGCGATGGGCGCAGGGGCAAGCCGGATCGTTGGAATTCTGAGGAGAACGATGATTTCGCTGCGCCAGCACGCCGTCTCGATCGTCGCGATCTTCCTCGCGCTCGCGATCGGTGTGGTGCTCGGATCCCAGACGCTCGCGGCCGACCTGCTGTCGGCCTTGCGGGCGGACAAGTCCGACCTGCGCCAGCAGGTCGACATCCTGACCGAGCAGAACCGGCAGCTCGGCGAGCAGGCCGTGGCCGCCGATCGGTTCATCGCCGGATCGTCGGGCCGCATTCTCGGCGGTGCGCTCACCGACCGCAGCGTCGTCGTGTTCACGACCCCGGACGCCGATCCTGGAGACGTCGACGCGGTGACCAAGGCGCTCGAGGTCGCCGGCGCGGGCGTCACCGGCCGGATCGCGCTCACCGAGGCGTTCGTCGACGCCACCGAAGGCGACCGGATGCGCTCGGCCGTCACGAACGTCATCCCGGCCGGGGCGCAGCTGCGGACCGGCGCAGTGGATCAGGGCAGTATGGCCGGTGATCTGCTCGGCCTGGTGCTCCTGCTCGACCCGGCTACCGGGCAAACCCGGAGCACCCCGGAGGAGCTCGGGCTGGTCCTGGAGACTCTGCGCGGTGGCGGCTTCCTCGTCTACGGCGAAACGCCGGTGCGGCCCGCGCAGCTCGCGGTCGTGATCACCGGCAACGGCATCGCCGCCGCCGAGAACGGCGTGGGCGCCAACAGCGCGCGTTTCGCGGGCGCCCTGCGTGGCCGCGGTGCGGGAGTGGTCCTCGCGGGCCGCGCGGGCGCCGCCGACCAGCAGGGGCCGATCGCCGTGGTCCGTGCCGACGCCGCGCTCGCGGCCCAGGTGAGCACCGTCGACAATCTCGAGCGGGAACTCGGCCGGGTCACGACCGTGCTCGCGCTCGGTGAGCAGCTCAACGGTGGCGCAGGACGCTACGGCACCGGCGCCAAGGCCACGGCGCTCACTCTGGCCGCGGTTCCGGGCTGACCCGGCGCGAGGCCACCGGTGGACGTCCGGAGGTCGCCGGGACGCGACCCGGCTCACACTTCGGCTCCGAGTGCTCTGATCGCCGTTCCGGCGATCGGCGGGCAAACGTGCGTGGCATTCGAACGGACGGGCGGATTCGTGTTACCGTGAAGACCCGTGGGTCAAACACGGATTCAGGCGCGAACGGCCACGAAGCACATCTTCGTCAGCGGTGGTGTCGCCTCCTCATTGGGTAAAGGTCTTACCGCCTCCAGCCTCGGTCAGCTGCTGACGGCGCGTGGGCTGCGCGTCACGATGCAGAAACTCGACCCGTACTTGAACGTCGATCCCGGCACGATGAACCCCTTCCAGCACGGCGAGGTGTTCGTGACCGAGGACGGGGCGGAGACCGACCTGGACGTCGGCCACTATGAGCGTTTCCTCGATCGGGACCTGTCCCGGGACGCGAATGTGACCACCGGGCAAATCTATTCGTCGGTCATCGCCAAGGAGCGCCGCGGCGAGTACCTCGGCGACACGGTGCAGGTGATCCCGCATATCACCGACGAGATCAAGAACCGGATCCTCGCCATGCGCGGCCCGGATCTGCAGGGTCAGACCCCGGACGTGGTGATCACCGAGATCGGCGGCACCGTCGGCGACATCGAGTCGCAGCCGTTCCTGGAGGCCGCCCGCCAGATCCGCCACGACGTCGGACGCGACAACGTCTTCTTCCTGCACGTGTCGCTGGTGCCCTACCTCGCCCCCTCCGGTGAGCTGAAGACCAAGCCGACCCAGCACTCGGTGGCGGCGCTGCGCAATATCGGTATCCAGCCCGACGCGCTGATCCTGCGCTGTGACCGCGAGGTCCCGCAGGCGCTGAAGAGCAAGATCGCCCTGATGTGCGACGTCGAGGTGGACGCGTGCATCTCCACGCCGGACGCGCCGTCGATCTACGACATCCCGCGCGTGCTGCACCGGGAGGGCTTGGACGCCTACGTGGTGCGCAGGCTGGGCCTGCCGTTCCGCGACGTGGACTGGACCGTGTGGGGCGACCTGCTCGACCGCGTGCACTCGCCGCGCGAGAAGGTCGAGGTCGCGCTGGTCGGCAAGTACGTCGACCTGCCCGACGCCTACCTCTCGGTCACCGAGGCGCTGCGCGCGGGCGGGTTCGCCTCGCGCGCCAAGGTGAACATCCGCTGGGTGCCCTCCGACGAGTGCGAGACCCCCTCCGGCGCCCAGCACGCGCTGCGTGACGTAGACGCCGTCCTGATTCCCGGCGGCTTCGGCATCCGCGGCATCGAGGGCAAGGTCGGCGCGATCCACTACGCGCGCACCCGCGGCATCCCGCTGCTCGGCTTGTGCCTGGGGTTGCAGTGCGTCGTGATCGAGGCGGCGCGCAGGGTGGGGCTGGCGGAGGCCAACTCGGCCGAGTTCGAACCGGACACGCCGCATCCGGTCATCTCCACCATGGCCGACCAAGAGCAGGCCGTGGCAGGCGAGGCCGATCTCGGCGGCACCATGCGGCTGGGCGCCTACCCGGCGACTCTGGAGAAGGGCTCGGTCGTCGCCCAGGCCTACGGCAGCGAACAGGTCTCCGAGCGTCATCGCCACCGCTACGAGGTGAACAACGCCTACCGCGACAAGATCGCGCAGAGCGGGTTGAAGTTCAGCGGCACCTCGCCGGACGGGCACCTGGTCGAGTTCGTGGAGCTGCCCGCCGACGTGCATCCGTTCTTCGTCGCCACACAGGCGCACCCGGAGTTGAAGAGCCGCCCCACGCGCCCGCATCCGCTGTTCGCGGCGCTCATCTCGGCGGCGTTGCGATACAAGGCGGCCGAACGGCTCCCGGTGGACATCCCGGGTGAAGAACTGGCGGGTGCGGCGGAACAGGCGTAGCGGCATGACCGACGGGGGCGCTGCCGAGCCGGGCAGCCACGACTTCGAGACAGTATCCACCGAGACCGTCTACAGCGGCGCGATCCTCGCGTTGCGACTCGACCAGGTGCGCATGCCGGGCGGCCGGGTCGTCGAGCGGGAGGTGATCGAACACCACGGCGCCGTCGCCGTGGCCGCGATCGATGACGACGGCAATGTGGTGCTGATCAATCAGTATCGTCACCCGATCAGCAGGCGGCTGCTCGAACTGCCCGCCGGTCTGCTCGACGTGCCCGGCGAGGATCCACTGCTCGCCGCTCGCCGTGAGCTGGCCGAGGAAACCGGGTTGGCCGCCAGGGAATGGGCGGTGCTGGTGGACGTGGCGCTCTCGCCCGGGTTCACCGACGAAGCGCTGCGGGTGTACCTGGCGCGTGGGCTGTACGAAACCGACCGTCCGGAGCCGGAATTCGAGGAGGCGGATCTGGAAGTGGTCCGCATGCCGGTCGACGCGGCGGTCCGCGCGGCGCTGAGCGGCGAGATCGTCAACGCCACGGCGGTCGCGGGCGTGCTCGCGCTGGCGGCCGCGCGGGCGGGCGGGATCGAGTTGCGGCCGCCGGACGCACCCTGGGACGGTCAGCCCACGACGTTCCTCCGCCGCAAGGCGGCCGAGAAGTCCGGACACTGACCGGAAGTGCTCGGTCGCGAGCTCGACGCCTATCTCGACCACCTCGCCGTCGAGCGCGGCGTCGCGCCCAACACATTGGGCGCCTACCGGCGTGACCTCGGTCGCTATCTGGATTTCCTGTCCGGGCGCGGCATCCGCTCGCTCGACAGGATCGCCGAATCCGATGTCGCGGAGTTCACCATGGCGCTGCGCTCGGGCGATCAAGGGCACCCGCCGCTGGCGGCGAGTTCGGTGGCCCGCGCGCTGATCGCAGTGCGTGGCTGGCATCGCTTCGCCGCCGCGGAGGGGCTGACCGACACCGACGTAGCGCACGCGGTGAAGCCGCCCGCGCCGGGGCGCAGGTTGCCCAAGGCGCTGCCCTACGACCAGGTCCTGCGTTTGCTGGAGGCGGCGGGCGGTGGCTCGGGAGATCCCGCGGCGGGCGTCGACGGCGGCCCGCGCGGCCTGCGCGACCGGGCGCTGCTGGAAATGCTGTATTCCACCGGCGCCCGCATCTCGGAAACGGTCGGATTGGACGTCGACGATCTCGACCTCGGGGAACGGTCGGTCGTGCTGCGCGGCAAGGGCGGGAAACAGCGCCTGGTGCCGATCGGACGGCCCGCCCTCGCCGCCGTGGACGCCTACCTGGTCCGGGGACGGCCCGTGCTGGCCGCGCGGGGAAAGGGCAACGCCGGGGCCCTCTTCCTGAATGCCCGCGGCGCCCGGCTGTCCCGGCAGAGCGCCTGGCAGGTTCTGCACACCGCCGCCGAACGCGCGGGCATCGCGGCGGCGGTGTCGCCGCACACGCTGCGCCACTCCTTCGCCACCCATCTGCTCGACGGTGGCGCCGACGTCAGGGTGGTGCAGGAATTGCTCGGCCACGCCTCCGTGACCACGACCCAGATCTACACCCTGGTCACGGTCAACACCTTGCGCGAAGTCTGGGCTACCGCACACCCGCGCGCCCGGTGAGGTCTTCGTGTTCCGCGGCAGACGATGACGCGAGAGGCGTTGACCGGCAGAGTCTTTCGGGGCAAAGGTGGCCTGGTGGTGCTTGCGCCGGGCGCCGTGCCCGCCTTCGGCGCCGCCGCCGACGGGCCCGCGGAGTTCCTGGCTGTGCTCACACCCGGTATCGTCCGCTTCGAATACTTCCGGCGACCCGGCCGGATCGCGCGCGGGGAGGCGGACTGGGACAGCATGATCGAATTGCGCAATGGCGTTGACCAGCGCCGGACGAACACGCCGCGCGCAGGCGCGGCACTCGAGTGCCGTCAAGCGGTAGCGTCTATCGAGAGCTGGACCGCACGAAAGCGAGGTCGGCCCTGATCGGCCTCGCTACGCTCGGCGAGGCAACGGGCAGGAACGTATAAGGAGCAGCGGATCGTGACGACAGCCGGAGCGGCAGAGCCGCCGATGGGTGCTGGGGCGGAGCCGCTTACGGGCTCGCGACCGGGTCCGTACTCGGACGCCGCGGCGGAAACGCTGTGGGGCCACGGAGTCGAGCCGGTCCCCGAGGACGCGACGCTCGGCCCGACCGGTCGACCGTTGCGACTGGTGCCGGACCCACCGCCGGTCGGCGAGCACGGTGACGCGTTGATCGTGGCCATGTGCAACCAGAAGGGCGGGGTCGGCAAGACCACCTCCACCATCAATCTCGGTGCCGCGCTGGCCGAATACGGTCGCCGGGTGCTGCTCGTCGACCTGGACCCGCAGGGCGCGCTGTCGGCCGGTCTCGGCGTCGCACACCACGATCTCGACTCGACCGTGCACGACCTGCTCATCGGTTCCAAGGTGTCCATCGACGACGTGCTGATGCAGACGCGGGTCCCGAACATGGACCTGCTGCCGAGCAACATCGACCTCTCCGCCGCGGAGATCCAGCTCGTCAACGAGGTGGGCCGGGAGCAATCGCTCGGCCGCGCGCTGGAGCCGGTGCGCAACCGCTACGACTACATCCTCATCGACTGCCAGCCTTCGCTCGGCCTGCTGACGGTCAACGCCCTGGCCTGCTCGGACGGCGTGATCATCCCGATGGAGTGCGAGTACTTCTCGCTGCGCGGGCTCGCGCTGCTCAACGACACCGTCGAGAAGGTGCGGGACCGGCTGAACCCGCGGTTGAGCCTGTACGGAATAGTGGTCACCATGTTCGACTCTCGACTGCTGCATTCCCGCCAGGTCATGGCGCGCGTCGTCGAGGTGTTCGGTGAGCTGGTCTACGACACCGCCATCGCGCGCACCGTCCGTTTCCCGGACGCCAGTGTCGCGGGCGAGCCCATCACCACATGGGCGCCGAAATCGAGTGGCGCCGAAGCGTATCGGTCGATGGCCCGGGAAGTCATCCACCGATCCGGCCGGTGAGCGGCCGCTCCGACCCCTCGTCTGCGTCCCACCACAACCCGTCCGGCCAGGGGTCTTCCTCGGCCGGATCGACCTCCACACCGGACGACCGCGACCCCGGTGCCGCCGGGCCGGACCCGACCGCTCCGGGGAACGCACCCGCGCTCGGTAACGCGGCAGCCGCGTTCATCGCGGCGGGCCGGGACGCGGCGCCCGCGCGCCCGAATCCGGCCGTCGCCGGACCGACCGCTCCGGAACCGGACCACGACGCCCCACCTTCCCCGGACAGTGCGGACGAACCCGGCACGCAGCGCACCGAGGCGGTCGCGCGGGAGGTCGCCGAGGCGAATGCCGCCCGGCCCGCCGACGCGCACATGCCGGACTCCGCGCCGGAGCTGGTCGGTCCAGAGGCGGGCGCACTCCGTCCTGTGTCGGAGGTATCCGCCTCCGACCGGCAGACACGCGGTCTGGTGCCTGAGGTATCGCACTCCGGCCTGGAGGCACCTGGCTCCGACCGGCAGACACGCGGTCTGGTGCCTGAGGTATCGCACGCCGGCCTGGAGGCACCTGGCTCCGACCCGCTGACACGCGGTCTGGTGCCTGAGGTATCCCACTCCGGCCCGGAGGGGTCCGGCTCCGTGCCCGACGCGCCCGGTGCTGCTTCGGCCACACCCGGCTCCGAGCCGGACACGCGGCCGGGGAAGGAGGCGCAGGCGGACCAGGCGCAGGCGTCGGGGTTCCATCTGCGGCTGAGCAACTTCGAGGGGCCGTTCGACCTGCTGCTGACCCTGATCAGCTCGCGCAAGCTGGACGTCACCGAGGTGGCGTTGCACAAGGTCACCGACGAGTTCATCGCCTACACCAAGGCGCTGACCGCGAGCATGGCGCGGGAGAACACGTTGCGCGCGGACAAGATCTTGGATCAGACCACCGAATTCCTGGTCGTCGCCGCCACGTTGCTCGATCTGAAGGCGGCGCGGCTGCTGCCGTCCGGGGAGATGACCGACGCCGAGGACCTCGAGTTGCTCGAGGCGCGCGACCTGCTGTTCGCCCGGCTGCTGCAATACCGCGCGTTCAAGCAGGTCGCCGAACTGCTCGGGGAGCTGGAGGCGGCCGCGCTGCGCCGTTATCCACGCGCGGTCGGCCTGGAGGAGCGCTTCGCGGGCCTGCTGCCCGAGGTTAGGCTGGGTGTCGGGGCGGCCGAGTTCGCCGAGATCGCCGCGGCGGCCTTCCGGCCCCGTCCGGTACCCAAGGTCGGGCTCGACCACTTGCACACGCACGCGATTTCGGTGGCCGAGCAGGCGGCACTGGTGCTCGAGCGGCTCAAACAGCGTGGTGCGGGTGCGTGGACCTCCTTCGGCGAGCTGGTCGCGGACTGCGATCTCCCGGTGCAGATCGTGGCCCGCTTCCTGGCGCTGCTCGAGCTGTATCGCGGCAAGACGATCGAGTTCGACCAGCCCGATCCGCTCGGTCCCTTGGCGGTCAGCTGGATCGGCGACGAGGCCGCGCAACAGACGGACACCGTGACAATCGAGGAGGACTACGGGTGAGCGAGCACAGCGCGCGATCGCGCCCGGACTGCGGCGAGGGGCAGTCGTGAGTGAGGCAGTGGTGGAACTCACCCCCGAGCCGCTGGAGGACGCCGATCTGCGTTCGGCGCTGGAGGCCATGCTGCTGGTCGTCGACGCTCCCGCGCCGGTGGACCAGCTCGCGGCCGCCCTCGGCGACAGCCCGCAGCGGGTCGAGCACACCCTGCGTGCGATGTCCGCCGAGCTGTCGGCGCGGTCCAGCGGGATAGATCTGCGTTTCGTCGGGGACGGCTGGCGCTTCTATACTCGCAGCGAGTACGCGCCGTATGTGGAACGGATGCTGCTCGACGGCTCCCGATCGAAACTGACCAGGGCGGCGTTGGAAACACTGGCGGTGGTGGCATACCGTCAGCCGGTGACCAGGACCAGGGTCAGCGCGGTGCGTGGCGTGAACGTCGACGGGGTGATGCGCACCCTGCTGGCCAGGGGCTTGATCGCCGAGGCAGGCGTCGACCCGGAGACCAACGGGACGCTGTACCGCACAACCGAGCTGTTCCTGGAACGGATCGGACTCGCTTCGCTGAGCGACCTGCCGCCACTGGCGCCCCTGCTTCCGGGCGTCGACCTGATCGATGAGATCAACGAGAGCCTGGAGACGGACCCCCGTTACACCAGGTTGAGGAAACCCGCCGAGGCCGATTTGGACCTCGGTACCGCAGAGTGACAGGACATCATGAATACGCCCGCTCGCCGAGATGGCACACCGGATCGTAGGAAACGCGGCGCACAGCCCGAACGGGGCGGCGCGAGCCGCAACTCGGGTTCGCGCGACGCCCGTTCGGCCCAACGGGGCACGAGCGCCCGTGGCGGCCAGCAGGCAGGCACGGGCCGCGGATCCGCCCAGCGCGGATCGGCGCAGGCGCCGAGCCCGCAGCGACACCCGGCCCCGGCCGGTAAGAAGAAGCCCAAGCCGCAGCGGCAGGTCACAGCGCCGCCGCTGCTGAGCAACGCCAAGCCCGCGCGCCACCAGAACGTGGAGCCCGACGCGTCCGGCGGTCACGCCAAACTCCCCTGGGGCGAGGGTGAGCGGTTGCAGAAGGTCCTCGCCAAGGCGGGCGTCGCGTCGCGTCGGGCCGCCGAGGAGATGATCGCGCAGGGCCGCGTCGAGGTCGACGGCATGATCGTGCGCGAGCAGGGCCTGCGCATCGACCCGCAGCACGCGGTAGTGCGCGTCGACGGCACCCGCGTGGTGGTGCGCGAGGAACTGGTGCACGTCGCGCTGAACAAGCCCAAGGGCTGGCAGTCCACCATGTCCGACGATTTGGGGCGCCCCTGCGTCGGTGACATCGTGGCGGAGCGGATCGCCGCTGGTCAGCGCCTTTTCCATGTCGGAAGGCTGGATGCCGACACCGAAGGCCTGCTGCTGCTCACCAACGACGGCGATCTGGCGCACCGGCTCATGCACCCGTCCTTCGAGGTGTCGAAGACCTACTTGGCCACGGTGCAGGGTGAGGTGAACAACCGCGCGGTCGGCAAGCGGTTGAAGGAAGGCGTCGAACTGGAGGACGGTCCCGCGAAGGTCGACCGCTTCCAGGTGCTCGAGCTGGGGGAGGGACGTTCCCTGGTGAAGATCGTGTTGCACGAGGGACGCAAGCACATCGTGCGCCGTCTGCTCGACGCGGTGGGCCATCCGGTCGTCCGGCTGGTCCGCACGAATATCGGCCCGGTCGCGCTCGGCGACCAACGGCCCGGCACGTTGCGGGTGCTCGGCCGCGATGAGATCGGCAAACTCTACGAGGCGGTGTCGTTGTGAACGGTGTGGAGATCCCGGTGCAGGCGCCGGCGCGGCCGGCCGGTACGAGCCCGCTGGTGGTCGCCATGGACGGGCCGTCGGGCACCGGGAAGTCGAGCGTCTCGCGGCGCCTGGCCACCCGCCTCGGCGCCCGCTACCTCGATACCGGCGCGATGTACCGGGTGGCGACGCTGCGCGTGCTGCGCGCGGGCATCGAGCTGACCGACACGGCCGCCATCGCCGCCGCGGTCAAGGAACTGCCGCTGTCCATCGGCACCGATCCCAGCCGCGAGGTGATCGAGCTCGACGGGGAGGACGTGCGCTCGGAGATTCGCGGTGACGCCGTCACCAAGGCCGTGTCCGCGGTGTCCGCCGTGCCCGAGGTACGTGACCTGCTCGTCGCCATGCAGCGCGACATCACGGCGGCCGCGGGGCGGATCGTGGTGGAGGGCCGCGACATCGGCACCGTCGTGCTGCCCGCCGCGGACGCCAAGATCTACCTGACCGCGTCCGCCGAGGCGCGGGCGCACCGGCGCAATCAGCAGAACATCGCCGAGGGCCGGGGCGACGACTACGCGGCCGTGCTCGCCGACGTGCAGCGCCGCGACACGCTCGACTCGACCCGCAAGGTGTCCCCGCTGCGCCCGGCCGAGGACGCGGTGCGCGTCGACACCAGCGAACTGTCCATGGACGAGGTCATCGACGAGCTGTATCGCGTTGTCGCGCAGCAGGTCTCGACGTACCGGACCGGAGGTGACCGATGAACGAGGATGTGCTCGCCGGCGACGGCGTCTGGAGCGACGAGGCCGACTGGGAACTGGCCGAACTCGAGGGCGAATTCGAGGACCGAGCGCACGTCGCGATGCCGACGCTCGCGGTGGTCGGCCGCCCGAACGTGGGCAAATCGACGCTGGTGAACCGGATTCTCGGCCGCCGCGAGGCGGTGGTGGAAGACGTTCCCGGCGTGACCCGCGACCGCGTGTCCTACGAGGCGAATTGGGCGGGCCGCCGTTTTCTCGTGCAGGACACCGGTGGCTGGGAGCCCGACGCGAAGGGGCTGCAGCAATCGGTGGCCCGCCAGGCCGAACTGGCCATGCAGACCGCCGACGCGATCCTGCTCGTGGTCGACGCCGTCGTGGGCGCCACCGCGACCGACGAGGCCGCGGTGCGGAAACTGCGCCGCTCCGCCGTCCCGGTCATCCTGGTCGCCAACAAGGTCGACGACCACCGGGTGGAAGCGGAAGCGGCGGCGCTGTGGTCGCTCGGGCTGGGCGAGCCGCGCATGGTCAGCGCCGCGCACGGCCGCGGCACCGGCGACCTGCTCGATGACGTGCTCGCGGTGCTCCCCGAGACGCCACGCGAAGGGACCGGCGGTGTCGGCCCGCGTCGGGTGGCGCTGGTCGGCAAGCCGAATGTCGGCAAGTCGAGCCTGCTGAACAAGCTGGCCGGCGACGAGCGTTCGGTGGTGCACGATGTCGCGGGCACCACGGTCGACCCGGTCGACTCCCTCGTCGAGTTGGGCGGCAAGATCTGGAAATTCATCGATACCGCGGGGTTGCGCCGCAAGGTGAGCAATGCCAGCGGCACCGAGTTCTACGCCTCGCTGCGCACCAAGTCGGCACTGGAGGCGTCGGAGGTGGCGATCATGCTGATCGACGCCTCGCAGCCGATCACCGAGCAGGATCTCCGCGTGATCAGCATGGTCGCCGATTCCGGGCGGGCGCTGGTGCTGGCGTTCAACAAGTGGGACCTGGTCGACGAGGATCGCCGTCTGCAACTGGACCGCGAGGTCGACCGCGATCTGGTCCGGGTGCCGTGGGCACAGCGGGTGAACATCTCCGCGCACACCGGCCGCGCGGTGCAGAAGCTGGTGCCCGCCATGGAGACCGCACTCGAGTCCTGGGACAAGCGCATCTCGACGGGCAGGCTCAACACCTGGCTGAAGGAAGTGATCGCCGCCACCCCGCCGCCGATGCGCGGCGGCAGGCTGCCCCGCGTGCTGTTCGCCACCCAGGCGACCACCAGGCCGCCCACCTTCGTGCTGTTCACCACCGGCTTCCTGGAGGCGGGCTACCGGCGCTTCCTGGAACGCAGGTTGCGCGAGGAGTTCGGCTTCGACGGCTCGCCGGTGCGCATCTCGGTGCGGGTGCGGGAGAAGCGGGATCGCAAGAAATAAAGAGCAGTCGAGCTAACTATTAGCGATCAATTTCGGCAGCACGCCTAAGGTAAGTTACCTAATGGGAGCCCTTATCTTCTCGGATCGATGACGATCCGCGCGTAGCGGTGCGATTGCGGCAAATGGCTGGCATCATCCGCTTATGGCCATTCCCAGCGTGCTGCCGGAACCACCGGCCGTCCTGACTCCGTTCGAGACGGGATGGCCGGTGCGTCTCGCCGATACCGATCGCGACCAGCGGCTGCGGCTCGACGGTGTCGCGCGCTACCTGCAGGACGTCGGCTACGACCATCTCGATGTCCTCGAGGACGGCGACATCCATCGGCTGTGGGTGATCCGCAGGACGGTGGTCGACGCGCTGAAGCCGCTCGCGTTCGGTGAGGCGGCGACCCTGCGGCGGTGGCCCTCGGCGACATCCACCCGGTGGTGCACGATGCGGGTCCAGATCTGCGGCAGCGCGGGCGGGCTGGTGGAAACCGAGAGCTTCCTGATCCATTTCGGCACCGAATCGGGGGTCCCCGCCCGGATGAGCGACCGGTTCCTGGCACCCATGCTGGCCTGCACGTCCGAGCATCGGCTGCGCTGGAAAGCCGAACTCACCGACCCGATGCCCGCCGCAGGGGATCCCGGCGTCGAGCGCAGGCGTTTTCCGCTTCGAGCCACCGACATCGATCTGCTCGACCACATGAACAACGCGGTCTACCTCACCGCGCTCGAGGAAGTGCTCGCCGATCACGCCGAACTCAAGTCCGGTCCGCACCGCGTGGTGGTCGAGTACGGCAAGCCGGTGCGATCGGGCGAGGACGTCGAGCTCGTCGCCCGGTGCACCGACTCCAGCCTGGATGTCTGGTTCGCGGTCGGCGCCGACTGCCGGGCTGTCGCCCGCGTCACCCCACGCTAGCGAGCCAGTTCCTCGACGGTGGCGTGGGCGCCTCTGGTGCGCAGGCTGTCCAGCGCCGCCAGATACGCGGTGACGAACCGGGGATGGTCGATCAGGTCGCCGAACAGCGAGCGCTCGCCGAGGAAAGCGGTGGGCTGTCGGCGTTGGCGCCGGGCGAGTGGAGTCAGCCGGTCACGAAGCCGGTCCACGATCTCGATCGCCGCCCCGTCCTCGTCGACACCCTCGGCGTAGCGCGCCCAGCTCGCGACGACCGCCGCCGCGCAGTCGATCTCTCCGCCGGTGGCGAGCTGCGTCCGGACCACCGGCAGCAGCCACTTCGGGATCCGGTCGGAGGATTCCGCGCACAGCCGGGCGATGGTGTCGCCGATCGCGGGGTTGGCGAACCTGTCCAGCAGCGTGCGCTTGTAGGCGTCCAAGTCGACCCCGGGCACCGGTCGCAGCGTCGGCGTCGCCTCGGCGTCCATGTAGCGCAGCAAGAAGCGCCGGAAGACCGGATCCTGTGCGGCTTCGTGGACGAGCCGGTAGCCGCTCAGATATCCGAAGTAACACAGCGCTTGGTGGCTCGCGTTCAGCAACCGCAGTTTCATCAGCTCGTACGGGGTGACGTCGTCGACGACCTGCACCCCGACTTCCTCGAAGGCCGGGCGGCCGAGTCCGAACGAATCCTCCAGCACCCACTGCGCGAACGGCTCGGTCACCACCGGCCAGCGGTCGATGAGCCCGTACCGCCGCTCGACCTCGCCGGTCGCCCCGGCGGGAGTCACCGGGGTGATCCGGTCCACCATCGAATTCGGGAAGCGCACCTGCTCCGCCACCCAGGATCCGAGCCCGGGATCGCGCAGGGCGGCGAACGCGCCGAACATCCGGCGCGCGACGTCGCCGTTGCCCTCGATGTTGTCGCAGGACAGCACGGTGAACGGCGCGAGACCCGCCGATCGGCGCCGCGCCAGCGCTTCGGTGACGAGCCCGAAAACGGTGGCGGGCGGTGCGCTCCCGGCGAGATCGGCGCGGATGCCGGGGTCGTCGGCGTCGAATTCCCCGGTGGCGGCGGCGATGTGGTAGCCGCCCTCGGTGATGGTGAGCGAGACGATCCGGGTGGCCGGATCGGTGAGCTTCGCCACGACGGCCTCGGGATCATCGGGCGCGTACCGGTACTCGACGAGGGAGCCGATCGCGCGCGTGGTCCAAGCGCCGTTCGGCGCGACCGTCGACAACGTGTACAAGCCGTCCTGCGCCCGCAGCACATCGCGCATCCGGCGATCGCCGGGCAGTACGCCGACACCGCAGATGCCCCAGTCCTGCCCGAGTCCGCGCTCGAGCAGGCGGTCGACGTACATCGCCTGGTGTGCTCGATGGAACCCGCCGACCCCGAAATGCGCTATGCCGGTCGAGATCCGGGTTCGGTCATAGGTCGGTGTCGAGACGCGATCGGCGAGCTCCGTCAAGGTCGCCGCCTGTAAGGGCGTCGCGGTCCGCTCCGCCATCACGCACCTCCCCGTGTTGTGTGGATCACACCATAGTGCAGCGGTGGTTGCGGACCGGCCCGGCGCGGCGGAGTCGGCGGCAGCGAGTCCGGCCCGTGGCGCCCTCCGTCGGCGTCGGCCACCTGCCCCCGTGTTGTTCCACTTCCCGCGCGCGGATCGTCACCGACGCCGTGGTGCGGTGCGGTCGCGCCCGAGTCACCCGTGCACCCTGCACGAGCCGCCGGAGACCCGTGCGGGGGACCGGGGCGTCCACCCCGTTTCCCGTCCGCCGGCCCTACCGGGAGGTTTATCGCGGCCTGACTGGGTAGACCGTCGATGACCCGGATGAACGGCAGAAAGGTTCAGAACGATGTCCCAACCCATCACCAGTACCTTGGACCCGGAGCAGCAGCGCATCGCGGGCGAGACCCTGCAGGACACGGTGGTCGACCTGATCGACCTGTCGCTGATCGCCAAGCAGGCGCACTGGAACGTGGTCGGCTCGAACTTCCGGTCGGTGCACCTCGCGCTGGACGAATTGGTGACCGTGGCACGGGACTTCACGGACGCGGCCGCGGAACGCGCCACCGCCGTCGGGATCAGCCCGGACGGTCGCGCGGGAACCGTGGCCAAGGATTCCGGCGCGATCGGTATCGGTGAGGGCTGGCAGCAGGACACCGACATCATCGACACGATCGTCGGCAACCTCGCCGCGGTGATCAAGCGGCTGCGTGAGCGAATCGCGGCCACCGAGAAGGCCGATCCGGTAACCCAGGATCTGTTCCTGGCGATCGCGGCGCGACTGGAGCAGTTGCACTGGATGTGGCAAGCGCAGCTCGCCACGGTCTGATGCGGGTGATCACATGCGCGTTCGGCGCGCCCGCCACCGAGACCACCACGGTCGCGGTGCGGATCCCCGCCGACGCGCGACACCTGGCCCTGATCCGTGCGATGACGGACACCGTCTGCCTGGTCGCCGACGTTCCGTTCGACGCGGCCGCGGATATCCGCCTGGCGATCAACGAGGCGGCCACCATGCTGCTGGTGGGCGCCGCGCCCGGCTCGGTGCTCGGCTGTGCGTTCACCTACGGCGCGGGCCGGATGAGTGTGCGCGTCGATTCCGTCGCCGCGTTCGGTGACGAGGTGGCCGAAGGCGATCCGTTGAGCTGGGAACTCGTGCGCATGCTCACCAGTTCGTTGTCGATTTCTCGTGACCCTTTTGATTCCGAGATCGGCGGGTATCCGACCGTTATCGAATTCAGTTGGGAACGAGGACCATTTGATGACACGTGAGTTCACGACCGACGGGAATGGCACGACGGGCCGTAAGCGCGCAGGGGACAGCTACGACAACATCGAGCCGTGGTTCGAGAAGATGGCCTCGATGGAGGAGGACGATCCGCATCGCGCCGCTCTGCGCGAGGAGGTGACGCGACGTTGTCTTCCGCTCGCCGAACACATCGCCCGCAAGTTCTCCGGCCGCGGTGAGTCCTACGAGGACCTGTTGCAGATCGCCCGGGTCGGGCTGGTGCTCGCGGTGGACCGGTTCGACGTCTCCCGCGGCAGTTCCTTCCTCGGCTTCGCGGTCCCCACCATCATGGGCGAGGTGCGCAGGCACTTCCGGGACAACACGTGGTCCTTGCGAGTTCCGCGCAGGCTCAAGGAGATTCAGCTGCGCATCGGCCCGGCCACCGAGACGTTGTCGCACCGCCTCGGGCGGATGCCGACGGCGCGGGAGATCGCCGAGGAATTGGACGTCGAACTCGGCGAGGTCACCCAGGCGCTCATCGCGAGCAACGCCTACCAGACCAACTCGCTGGATGCCGGTGGCCGCGAGGACGGCGACGGCGCGCCGCAGGCGCTCGCCGATACGCTCGGTGCCGAGGAGCCGTGCTACGACCTGCTGGAGCAGGCGATGGCGGTGCGTCCCCTGATCGCCGAGCTGCCGCCGCGCGATCGGCAGGTGCTGATCATGCGCTTCTACGAGTGCCGGACCCAGACGCAGATCGCGCAAGAGCTGGGCGTGTCCCAGATGCAGGTATCGCGCATCCTCGCCCGGATCCTGGGCGAGCTGCGCAAGCGCGCGCTCGGTTCCGACGAACTCGCCTCGCGCGCGGCCTGACTTCCCTATGGGCGGGGGTAGGCGGCGGATCCCGTCATCGGGGTGGCGGACACCTCGCCCGTCCAGCCGCACGGCAAAGCGCAGCTTGCGATGACCTTGGTCTCCATCTCGCCGTTGTCGTAGCGCAGCGTGGTGCTCTCCGCGTAAGCGGGATAGCCGCACGCTCGGCATTTGCCGAAGAAGTCGAGGATCTCCTCGGCGCGGGAGTGCGCGATGCGTCGTGCGGGGTTGTGGTCCATAACCTCTCCAGCCAGCGGGCGGTCCTGCCGAGCAGGCGTCTGCGACGTTAGGATCGGCCGTGGCCGCCGGGCGGGAGTTTCGGTGATCGTTGGGTTCATTCACAGGCGTCGCGCGAGGGATTTGGGCCGGTTCCCAGCCTCAGGTGAATGCTGGGCAATCGCAAAGTATTTCCTGCGTGTCGCTGGTAGTGGCGGCGAGGCCCGAGCTACTTGACCTTACCTGTGACTGACGTTACAAAGGAGCTACCCGCCGACCCGAAGTTCTTCGAACCGGCCGACGAGAAGTGCACAAGTTGGTTACCGATGTCATCGATGTAGTCGCCGAATTCGCTATCGCCCGCAAGACCATCTGGGACCTGCTGCTCGAACCGCAGACGTATCCGCGCATGTTCACCGGTATCGGCGCGTGTGAGCAGATCCAGTCGGCCGACGGGAACGTGGTCTGGCAGATGCGCGTCGGCACCTACGAGTCCGGTATCCGCACCCACCAGATCCGAATCAGCGTGGGCCGCTGGTACGAGAGCTTCGAGATGCAGTACGCCGCGCTGGGCAGCTTCGCTTCGGTGCGGCTACACGGCGACGAGGAGCGCACCAAGATCACGGTCACCTATTTCGCGCCCAGCCGCGTGCACCCCCGCGTGGCCGAGCTGTCCAATGTGGCGATCGCGGAATGGACCAAGTGCGGACTGAAGCGGGTGGCCGACGTCGCCAAGGGCGCGCGGACCTCCCTGGTGGTCAACGGGGAGGATTCGCCGATCCGGCGCAACGCGGGCGTCGCGCGGCAGATGGTGGCCAGCGGCGTCGTGCTGCCGGTTCGTCTCGATCGCAGCTTCAAACAGCTGCGTTCACTGGCGAAGTGGGGTTTCAACCTGGCGGGCGGATACGCGGCGGGCGCGGCGTACGCCCCGGACCGGGTCGCGATCATCGACGACCACGGCACCCGCTCCTTCGCCGACATGCACGAGCGGACCAATGCGCTGGCAGGCGCGATGGCCGCGCACGGTCTCGGCCCCGGTGACGCCATCGGACTGCTGGCGCGCAACCACGCGGCGATGGTCGAATGCATGGTCGCCGCGGGAAAACTCGGCGTGGACGTCGCCCTGCTGAACGCCGGGCTGGCGGGCCGCACCATCGAGGAGATCGTCCAGCGCGACCGGCTTTCGGCGCTGTTCGTCGACGGCGACCTGGAGGAGTTGGTGCGCTACCTGCACGCCGACATCCCGCGCTACAACACCGACGAACGGCCCCCGGTGCCCGAGCGGACAACCGTGGATCAACTCGTGGCCGAGGGGCACACCACCTTCCGCACGCCCGCCCAGCCGGGGCGGCTCATCGTGCTCACCTCGGGGACCAGCGGGACGCCGAAGGGAGCGCGCAGGCCGCACCCGAAGGGCTTCGGGTCCATCGCGGCCCTGTTGTCGCGCATCCCGATGCAGATGAACGAGACCATGCTGATCCCGGCGCCGCTGTTCCACACCTGGGGGCTGGCCGGGTTACAGCTGAGCACCGCGCTGCGCGCGACCGTGGTGCTGACGGGACGGTTCGACGCGGAGGACTGCCTGCGCAGCATCGCCGAGCACCGGGTCAACACGGTGATCGTCGTGCCGACCATGGTGCAGCGCATCCTCGATCTGCCCGCGCACGTGCGCGCCCGCTACGACACCTCCAGCCTGCGGCACATGATCAGCTGCGGCGCGCCGCTGGCGGGCGCGACCGTCGAGCGATTCATGGAGGCATACGGCGACGTGCTCTACAACGTCTACGGCTCCACCGAGGTCTCGTGGGCGACCATCGCGACCCCCGATGACCTGCACACCTCGCCGACCACGGCCGGGCGCCCCCCGCTGGGCACCAAGGTCGCCGTGCTCGGGCCGGACCACCGCAGGTTGCCGATCGGCGCCACCGGGCACATCTTCGTCGGCAATCACATGCTGTTCGACGGTTACGTCAACTCGGCGCCGCCGGACGAGGCGCACGGCATGCTCGACACCGGCGACCTCGGCTATCTGGACGCCTCGGGCCGGTTGTTCATCGCGGGCCGGGACGACGAGATGATCATCTCCGGCGGCGAGAACGTCTTCCCGCGCCCCGTCGAAGAGGCGCTCGCGCACTTGCCGCAGGTCAGCGACGTCGCGGTGGTCGGTGTGCCGGACCACGAATTCGGGCAGCGGCTGGTGGCCTTCGTGGTGAAACGCGAAGGGTCGGGGCTCGATTCGGACATGGTCCGCACCTACATCCGCAACCGCTTGAGCCGCTTCTCGGTCCCGCGTGACGTCACCTTCCTCTCGGCGCTGCCGCGCGGCGACACCGGCAAGATCCTCAAGCGCCTGCTGGCCGGCCCCGGTGCGGCGAAGCCGGAGCTGCCGCCGTCGATCAACGGGCTCGGGACGGCGAGTTCGTCCTGACCTCCGAGCGGCGATCCGGCGGCCCGGCCGCCGTCGGCTCGCCGCTGGGTCAGTAGACGGTGTCCTCCAGGTCGGTCAACGCGGATTCCAAGTGGTCGAGCAGCCTGGCCACATCCGGCACGCTGCGGCGGCAGGCGACGATGCCGACGTCCAGGCTGTCGGCATTGCTGGTGAGGGTGATGTTCACCGCCTGCCCGTCCAGGGGGATCGACAGCGGATAGCTGGCCGCGACGCGCGCGCCGTTCCAGTACTGGGGTTCGTGCGGGCCTGGGATGTTGGAGATGACGATGTTGAACGGCGGGCTGGTCAGCGCGACCGTGGCAGGGAGCAGCAGCGACAGGGCGAGCGGACTCAGGGTCAGCGCGGAGAGCGAGACCGCCTGTACGGGGGAGAGCGTGCGATAGATCTCCTTGCCGCGGTGCATCGACGAGCTGATCGCCGCGAGCCGCGCGGCCGGGTCGGGCAGGTCGGTGGCGAGATTGCACAGCAGCGCCGCCACCGCGTTGCCACCACTGCCCCCGTCGTCGGATTCGGGGCGCAGCGAGACCGGAACCATGGCGATCAGCGGCTTGTCCGGCAGGGCGAGGTGTTCGAGCAGATAAGCGCGCAACGCGCCCGCCGACATGGCCAGCACCACATCGTTGAGCGTGGTGCCGGTCATCTTCTTGACCTGGCGGACCCGGTCCAGCGGCCACGAGCGGGCAGCGCAGCGGCGGGCTCCGCCGATCGGGACGTTGAACATGGTGCGCGGCGCGGCGAAGGGCAGCGTCAGCTGTTGCTCGACCAGCGCGGTGCGGGCCAGGCGCAGCGCCGAAGAGGCAGAGCCCGCCGCGGCGAACAGCGCACGCGCGCGGGTGCCGAGGGTGTGCCTGCGCGGTGCGTGCTCCTGGTGCCCCGAGGACGGCGGCAGATGCCAGGGCACCAGCGCGGCGCCGGACTCGGGATCGGTGCTGAGCGTGCGCTGTAACAGGCGTTGCGCGCCGACGCCGTCGATGAGCGCGTGGTGCATCTTCGCGTACAAGCCGACCCGGTCGCCGGCGAGCCCTTCGATCAGGTGCGCCTCCCACAGCGGCCGGTGCCGGTCGAGCAGGGTGCTGTGCAGGCCGGCGGCCATCTCGGTGAGGGCGTCCAGACCACCCGATTCCGGCAGCGCCCACCGTTGGACGTGGTAGTCCAGTTCGACGGCGCTGTCCACTGCCCAGGCCAGCTGGGGAGTGCCGAGGAGGCGAGCAGGACGCTTGCGGAACATGGGGTGGAAGTCCTGGTCGGCCGCCAGCGTCGCGTGCGCGCGCCGGGCGAACTCGGGTCCGGTGCCGTCCGCGGGATCGAAGATCGACAGCGAACCGACATGCATCGGGTGCTCGCGTGATTCCGCGATGAGGAACAGGGCGTCCACCGGCGAGATGAATTCCATGGGCAGTTCCCTCCTGGCGACGCCGCGACTCCGCCACGGTCTGGATCAGGACGCGGGGAAGGTCGGCGACGGACGTGCCGGACTGCTCATGGCGCGGCTACCCACGCCGGTCGAACGACGATCCACCAACCGGTGATTCGATGCCGAATCCGGACCGGCTGGGCGGTTCGCCGCGGATTGTGCGTCTCGGGCTCAGGACAGGCGGCTGACCGGCCAATCCCGCGGCAGCTCGAGGCGTTCGCTGATCATGCTGATCGCGGTGTGCAGCGCCTGGATCTCATCGACGCCGCTGGCCAGCGACGCACCCTGCTCGCTGATGTGGAACCGGCACAGATGCTCGCGCCGGTCGGCGGCGAGGTACGGCCTGCCGATGATGATCGACAACGAGCTGTCGGCATCGCGCAGCGTACGGGCCGCGATCAGAGCTTGTGACTCGTGCTCGGCCGTCGTGGCGGCGCACGAAGGGCGGGTGGGAGCGGCGGGGAAGCCGGGGTCGCACGGTTCGGTCACCGCGAAGTGCGCGCCGTGGCTGTTGGCTTGCCGCAGCTCCTGAGCGATCTCCTGGAAAGCGCGGTACAGCGCGGCGATGGAGTCGGGGCCGTGCGCCCATCGCTCGCCGATGCCCTGGATGCGGAATCCGCACACCACGCCGGTGGCGCCTGGTGCCATCTGCGGTTTCCCCACCTCGATCGACACTTCTCGCGTGGCATCGGCGACGGTCCGGGTGGCGATCACCTCCCTGATCCGTCGCCATTTCGTGCTCGCGATCGCACCGCCGTGTTCGGACTCGCGCACTGCGGACGTGGTCGTGTCACCAGTGACCCGCGCCGGTATCGCTCTCATGGATTCTGGAGTACCCACGTAGGCCTCCGGTTTATCCTGCGGTTCGAGGTGACCTGGACCGCAGAGCGGAGACACGCCGGATCGGCAAAAGGGCTACCGGACGGTTAACGCGCCTCGGGTTTGGCAGGCTGTCGCCGAGGTGTGATGGTGGGGCCGCAACGATGAGGAGGGGCGGACGAAGTGGTAACGATTGCGCAGTTACGAGCGGTTCTGTCGATTCTGCGCGTCGACCCGGACGAGGTCGGCGGGTGGTTGGGTGGCACGGGTCTGCGCGGTCCGGACGCCGAACGGGTCCTACTGATCGGTTTGCTACACCGGATCGCGAGCAGTGAACTGCGTCAGGTCGTCACCACGACGATGGACGAGGAGGAGGCCGCCAAGGCCGCCGCGGTGAGCACCTTCCCGGTGAACGGCGAGAACCCCACGGAGCAGGTGCGTTTCGACGCGCACTGGCTGCACGACCGGATCGGCGCGCTGGCCGCGGGCACCACGGTGGAGCCGGTGCCGGTTCTGTTGGACGCCGCCGCGCGGTCGACGGACGCGGCCGAGACACTGCTTCTGCTCAGCCGCAACCCGCGCGGCCACGACGCGGATACCAGATGGGAGCGAGCGCTCGACGATCTGGGGCGCGCCTATCACCTGATCAACGATGAGCGCGTGGGCCGCTCGAACACGACGACCGCGCCGCTGTAGCGGCGCGGTCGTCGGAGCTCTCGTCCCGGCGGCGTGGTCGCCGCCGCGACGAGGTCACTTGGGCGGTGCGGGCGTGACCTGGACGGGCTTATCGGCGAAGCGGGTGGTGCCCTCGGCTGCCTGCAGCGTGGTGAGCAGGTCGACACCCGCCACGACCAGGGTCGGTCCGCCGACCGCGATGGTTCCGAGGATGCCGCCGAGGCTCGCGCCGGTCAGCAGACCGGCCACGCACCCGACGGCGATGGTGACCAGGCATCCGATCGTGGCGCCGATGGCGGTTCCGATGAAACCGCCGATGGCGGTGGCGAGTCCGAACTGGCCGGCGAATTCGTCACGGGCACGCTGGTTCTCGGTCATGGACGCGACCGGTTTGGCGACCACTGTTTCGGTGGGGGCGATGCCTTCCGGCCTGGTCGGCTTCAGTTCCAGCACCGTGCTGTCCTTCTTCACTTCGGGATGCACGGGAATGGCGGTGCCCGCGATCCGGAAGTCGAGCGGCAACGTCATGGCGAGGTGGCCGTCCTCGTCGCGGATGTCGACCACGTCGATCACTCGAGCGATGTCGGCGGGGGCCCCGGTGTGGTCGACGAGCACCCCGTCGCGCTCGGTTAGTCGAGCGTTCTCCTCGCCGACGGGCTGATCGCGCAGCGCTTTGGACAATTCGAAGGTTCCGCCCCGGAGCGCGGCGACCACCGTCTGTTCGACGATCCTGGCCGAGTAGGTGATGTCGGGAGCCGGCTCGGCGTGAGCGACGCCGGAGCCGATGGTCAGCGAGCCGATGGCGAGTATCGCTGCCGCAGTGATGCCGCGGAGTTGCATGGTTCGTCCATTCCTTCATCGGGTTCATACCTGCGCCCAGCACTGCCGGACCCGCGCACTCCGGCGGCACAAGAGCAGTCGTCTAGGTCGCTGAGCAGCCTAGCAGCGCTTGCAGCTACCTATGAGCGTTCCGGCTCGGCCGGTCGGAGATATCGAAAAATTCTCCGACCGGCCGGGTTTCGCCTCGGGCGATCAGCGCGCTGCGGCGAGTTCGCGCGCCTGCTCCTCGCCCAGGATCGTCGCGCTGGTGCCCGGGGGCCAATCGAGTGCCGCGTCGAGCCGGTCGAGCACCTCGGCGCTGGGCCGGGGATTGCGGGACCGCTCGATCTCGCTGATCACCTTGGCAGGCGGGCCGCCGTTGCCCGCCACGTCCGCCTGGGTCCACTTCATCTCTCGCCGCCGCGCGCGCACGCGCGCGGCCAGCGCGTCGAGATCGAGCGCGAAAACCGCCTCGACCTCGTCCGCGACGACCACCGGTGCCGCCGGTGCTTCGTGCTCCTCGGTCTGGCGCTTCTCCAGCAGCATTCCGCTGGTGATCAGCCTGGACCGTTTCCGCCTACCCATTTTCGCCACACGCTCTCCCATCCTCTGTCGAGTCGATCGATTGCGTCGCACTGCCGCGGCGGGGAGAGCCCCGCCGCGCCGGGAACGCTGAACATCATGGGGGAGTGTGGGTGCGGACCCCACTCGACGCGCCGGGCGCGAGGTCAGTGCGCCTGGTCCTCCGGCTGGAGAATCAGCACCGGTATCTCGCGTTCCGTCCAGGATTGGTAGGCGTCGAAGTCCGCGTAGAGGGCGACGAGCAAGGGCCACAGGCGCTTCCTCTCCTCCGGGGTCGCCACGCGGGCGCGAACGCGGCGGTGCTCGGGGCCTATCTGTACCCGAGTGGTGGGATGCGCCAAAAGGTTGAAGTACCACTGCGGATGGTTCGGCAACCCGCCTTGCGAGGCGACGACCACCAAGTCGGCGCCGTCCACCAGATACAGCAGCGGGACGGTGAACACCTTGCCCGATTTGCGGCCGCGATGCTCGAGCAGCAAGGTCGGCACCGGCTTCCGGAAGCCCGCGCCGATGCGCCATCGCCCGCCGATGCGTCCTCCGGTCCGGCGGAAGACCCAGACCTGTGCCTTCGACATGTACTTGATGAGCGCCCCGACGAGCGGCGAATCGAGATTGCGCGGGCGGTTCGGCGTCATCGGACGCCCCGCTCGGCCGGGCGGGAACGGGGTGCGGCGCTCGAATCGGCCGCGGTGAAGAGTGATTGATCCATACCTTTGTCCGTAGTATCGTCCAGACAGATGTCCGGTTACTATTCCATAGACGCGGCGCATGTCGCAGGGGTATCGGAAACCGGTGACGAGCACGGTGGAGGAAACATGAATCGGGTCAGCGGCAAAGTCGTCCTGGTGACCGGCGCGGGGCGGGGGCAGGGCCGCAGTCACGCGCTCGCCCTGGCCGAAGAGGGCGCCGACATCATCGCCTTCGACATCTGCGGCGACATCGCCAGCAACGACTACGCGCTGGCGACCGAAGCGGACCTGGGCGAGACCGAGGACCTGGTCGCGAAGACCGGCCGCCGGGTGGTAGCCCGGAAGGTCGACGTGCGGGATCGTCCCGCGCTGCACGAGGCGATCGGGGCCGCCGTCGCCGAACTGGGGCGCTTGGATGTGGTGGTGGCCAACGCCGGGATCTGCCCGCTCGGCCACCACGTGCCGCTGCAGGGATTCGTCGACGTCTTCGACGTCAACTTCGTCGGCGTGGTGAACACCGTGCACGCCGCGCTGCCGCATCTGGGGGCGGGCGCCTCGATCATCGTGACCGGCTCGGTGGCGGGTTTGGTGCCGCAGACCGGGTTCAACGGCCAGCAGGCGCTGCAAGGCCCGGGCGGCGACGGCTACGGTCTGTCGAAGAAGATGATCCGTTCCTACACGCAGACTTTGGCCTTGACGCTGGGGCCGAGCTCGATCCGGATCAACGCGGTGCACCCGACCAACGTCGATACCGACATGCTGCACAACCCCGGCATGTACCAGATCTTCCGTCCGGACGTGCAGCACCCGACGCGGGAGGACGCCGAGGTCACCTTTCCGTTCATGCAGGCCATGCCGATTCCCTTCGTCGAGTCCTCGGACATCTCCCACGCGGTCACGTTCCTGGCCTCCGACGAATCGCGCTATGTGACCGGCTTGCAGATGTTCGTCGACGGCGGGGCGTCGCTGAAACTGGGGCTCGCGGGGCAGTGACGCGAAACGCGCTGCGTCACTTCAGAATGAGCATCGCGGACCGCTCGATGCGGTCCGCGATATCCGAATACGATTCGTAGCCCATCCCGGCGTGCACCAGCGCGCCCGCGTAGAGTAATTCGAGCGATTTCAGAATATCCTCGTCGGGACTTCCGGACAGCGCATGCGCCAGGCGGGAGCGAATTTCCAAACCGATGCGCGCGCGCAAATGTTCGACATCCGGATCGCGGCCGAGCAGCGCGCTGGTGACCGCGCCGGACAATTCCGGTTCGTCGGCGACGAGCAACGCGATGCCGCGGAGTTCGGCGATCACCCGCACGGTGACGTCCGCGTCCTCGCTCACCGGCGAGGGCGTCGCGCGCAACCTGCGCCAGAAGATCTCCGCGACCAGGTGTTCCTTGGAGGAGAAGTAGGTGTACGCGGTGGCGGTGCCCACCTTCGCGTTGGCGGCGACCATTCGGATGGTCATGCCCGCGAACCCCTCCCGGGAAAGCACTTCCAGCGCCGACCTGGTGAGCTTCTCGACGGTGTCGGCCTGTTTTCCGGACAAGCGCCGCCGCGTCGCCTCGACTGTTCTGGAATCGCTTTCGGACATGTGTCTAGATGGTAGTGTCGTTATTCTGTTCGAGCAACGTGCACGCTGCCGAAATCGCTGTGTTTCCGGCCATGGTGAAATTGTTCGACGGCCGCGGGACACCGCGACTGGATTACCCCACGCCGAGTGGCCGGCCGATTTCCTCGAGTTTGCGGGACAACCGCTCGAGGTAGCCGAGGATCGCGGGCTCGTCCTTGTCCGGCAGGCCGTACGCCACATCGGTGACGCCCCCGTGCTCCCACTCGGCCAGGCGCGCGGCGTCGGGTTTGTAGTCGAGAGCGACCACGCGCGGACGTCCGGTCCGCCCCGCCTGCTGCCAGATGTCGTGCAGCAGGGCGAGTCGATCCGAGATCTCCGTTTCCCCCGGTGTGGTGATCCAGCCGTCGGCGGACTCGGCGATCCACCGGAACGTGCGCTCGGTGCCCGCCGCGCCGATCAGCACCGGCACCGAGCGCCGCACCGGTTTCGGCCAGGCCCAGCTCGGCCCGAAGGTCACGTACTCGCCGTCGTGGCCGGCCTCGTCCTGGCTCCACAGTGCCCGCATCGCCGCCAGATACTCGCGCAGCACCGTGCGCCGCTTGTTCGCGGGCACGCCGTGATCGGCGAGTTCGTCGGTGTTCCAGCCGAATCCGGCGCCAAGCAGGACCCGGCCGCCGCTGAGGTGGTCGAGTGAGGCGATCGTCTTGGCCAGGGTGATCGGGTCGTGCTCGACCGGGAGTGCGACGGCGGTGGCCAGCTCGATGCGTTCGGTGACGGCGGCCGCCATGGACAGCGCCACCCAGGGGTCGAGCGTGCGCAGGTATCGGCCGTCGGGTAGCGACGCGTCGCCGGTCTGCGGATGCGCCGCGCTGCGCGCCACCGGGATGTGGGTGTGCTCGGGGACGTAGAAGGAGGCGAATCCCGCCTGCTCCGCTGCGCGGGCGGCCGGGGCGGGGGCGATGCCACGGTCGCTGGTGAACAGGACGATGCCGAATCGCATGGGAACCCCTGTCTTGTCGGGTCGTTCGGTGTGTGCTCGGCCTTTCGCCGGGAAGCGCCTCGGCGGCGCTCCTGATGGCGCGCGCGCCGGGTGGGGGACACCGGTGCGGCTCGGCGACCGAGTATGGACAGCTGTTCGGACTGTAGTCCGATCGTATACGGCCTGCAAGAACGCGTTCTCATTTTCCGGTCCGGCGCGGCATGTGCCGCAGTGCTGTGTCGCGGTTTCGAAGAGATCGCTCGTTCGGGATTGTCCTGAAAATCTGTCAGTGGTACCGTCCAGACACATGTCCAGCTATGTGTCTCTCCGAATGGAAGCCGGGCTGCTTCCCGTTGAGAACGTGTTATCGGATTCGGAGTGTGGGCGATGACCGCCGCGGTGGAACCGGTGACGTTCGATCCGTATGACTACGGGTTTCACGAGGATCCGTATCCGACGTATCGTCGGCTGCGGGAGGAGGCGCCGCTGTATCACAATGCGGTTTTGGGTTTCTGGGCGTTGTCGCGGCACGCGGATGTGGTGGCGGCGTTTCGGGACAGTGTGCGTTTGTCGAGTGCGAATGGGGTGTCGCTGGATCCGGCGGCGTGGGGGCCGCATGCGCATCGGGTGATGTCGTTTCTGGCGATGGACGATCCGCGGCATATGCGGATGCGGCGGCTGGTGTTCAAGGGGTTCACCCCGAAGCGGGTCGCGGAGATGGAAGTGCGGATCCGGGAGTTGACGCTGTCGTATCTGGAACCGGCGCTGGCCGGTGGCTCGTTCGACTGGATCGATGAGGTGGCGGGCAAGTTGCCGATGGACGTGATTTCCGAGTTGATGGGGGTTCCGGTCGCGGATCGGGGGGAGATTCGGCGGTTGGCGGATCTGGTGGTGCATCGGGAGGACGGTGTGCTCGATATCCCGATGGCCGCTGTCGAGGCGTCGATCAAGCTGCTCGGTTATTACGCGGAGATGGTCTCGGAGCGTCGGCGTGCCCCGAAGGAGGATCTGACCTCGGCCCTGTTGGACGCCGAGATCGGCGGTGACACACTCACCGACGAGGAGGTCATCGGGTTTTTGTTCCTGATGGTGGTGGCCGGGAACGAGACCACCACGAAACTGTTGGGCAATGCCTTGTATTGGGGTGCGCGTAACCCGGGGGAGTACGCGAAGGTCGTCGCGGACACCGGCCTGGTGGCCGACTGGGTGGAGGAGACGCTGCGCTATGACACCTCCAGTCAGATGATCGCGCGTACCGCGACCGAAGACCTCGGCTACCACGACGGGGTGATTCCGGCGGGAGCGAAGGTGCTGCTGTTGATCGGTTCGGCCAATCGTGATCCCGCGGTGTTCGACGATGGTGACAGTTTCCGTATTGATCGTGCCGACAAGTCCGGGCTGGCGAGTTTCGGTGCGGGAGTGCACTTCTGCCTGGGCGCGCACTTGGCGCGGCTGGAAGCGACCGTCGCCCTGCGGGAATTCTCTTCTCGCGTCAGCGCTTTCGACATCGTGCCCGACGGTATTCAACGCGTGCATTCGTCCAATGTGCGTGGCTTCGCCCACCTTCCCATCACCGTGGAGACCCGATGAGCCGTCGATGCGAACGAATCCGGACACCTGGGTTGCGAAGCCGGGCCGTGCGGAGCCGGTCATGAGAATCCGGGCCGACCTCGATCTGTGCCAGGGGCACGCGGTCTGTCAGGCCGAGGCGCCGGAGGTGTTCACCGTGCCCAAACGCGGCAGGGTCGAAATCCTCGACGACGTGCCGGACGCCGGACTGCGGCCCGCCGTGGCGGACGCGATCCGTTACTGCCCCACTCGAGCCCTGTCGATCGCCGACGAAGACGCGACCGACCACTCCACGAAAGGTACCGACTGATGCCAGCTTTCGACCGCACCGAGCTCGACGAGATGATCCAGCGCTGGATCGTGGAGAACCAGCGCTGCGAGGAGAAGGGCGACTGGAAGCCGCTCGCGCAGATGTACACCGAAGACGCCACCTACGGCTGGAACTACGGCCCCACCCAGGAGTTCATGGCCGTCGGACGCGACGAGATCCGCGATCTGGCCCTCGGCCAGGAGATGGCCGGACTCGAGGGCTGGACCTACCCCTACCAGGAGTTCGTGGTCGACGACCGCACCGGCAACGTCATCGGACTCTGGAAGCAGATCAGCGAGGCCGAGCGCCCGGACGGGCGCAACTACTCGCCCGAAGGGATCGGCGGCAGCTGGTTCCGCTACGGCGGTGACTTCCAATGGTCCTGGCAGCGGGACTTCTTCGACTTCGGCAACGTCTCGGCGATGTTCATGGAGATGATCACGAACAAGGCGCTGACACCGGGCATGCAGAAGCGCATCGAGCGCTCGGTTTCCGGCAAACCGCTGCCCGGCTGGTACCGCATCGGCGAATCCCCCGTCCCGCTGTGGTGACCGACATGGCCGCATCACAGAGCCGATTCGCCGGCCTGGACCGGGACACTCTGGCTGCGCTGATTCCCGAACTGCTCCTGTGCGGGCACCTCATCGACCGCTCCGGCATGGCGCACTCGATCGCCGCGTTCGGCCGGGAGGGCATGACCGAGATCGCCATCGAGGAGTGGCAGGTGGCCAGCCCGGTCTACACCCGGCGTATGCAGCGGGCGCTCGGCTTCGCAGGCGACGGCGTGGAGACCATCTTCAAGGGCCTGCAACTGGACATCGGCGCTCCACCGCAGTTCATGGACTTCCGTTTCCGGGTGGAGGACCACCACCACGGCGAGTTCTGGCTCGACCACTGCGGTGCGCTGGCCGACGTGGAACCGATGGGCGAGGACTTCGTCGTGTCGATGTGCCACGACATCGAAGACCCGACCTTCGACGCGACCGCGCTGGCCACCAACCCGCACGCGCAGGTCCGGCCCATCCACCGCCCGCCCCGCCATCCGGCCGACCGGAAGCCGGTGTGCGCGTGGACGGTCGTCATCGATCCCGGGCACGTGCCGCCGCCGGTGCCGCCCAACGCCGAGTTGGTCGCCGCGTCGGTGGCAGCGGGACTGGAGCTGGCCGCGATCGATCGCGACGACGAGGGACGGCCGGACTACGCGGGCCCCTTGCTCAGCGATGTGCGATTCGCGGACTTCTCCCGCTCCGCGCTGGTGCGTCTCGCCGACGAGGTCTGCCTGCAACATCATCTGCTCACCCTCGGTTTCATGATCGCGGTGCGGGCCCGCGCCGACGCCGTCGCGGCGCTGGAGATCGGACGCAAACAGTTCGCGGGGATCGCCGGGCTCACCAGTGAGCGCCTGCGCAACTGCCTCGGCCTCGGTGACGATGCCGCCGCGCTCGCGACGGTATTGCGGCTACATCCCGCTCTGAATCCCCTGCCCTACACCGGTATCGAGATCACGGACACCGGCGACACGGTCACGGTGACGTTCCCGGCCGCGAGCGGTGCGCGCACCGACGCAGCGTGGCCGTCGATGCTCGACCCCGAGCACCTTCAGCCGCTGAACGCCCTGGTCCGCGGCGTGAACCCGTGTTTCTCGGCCGAGGTCGTCGCGGTGGGCGCGGACGGGTGGCGCGCCGCCGTCACGCTCGGCGACAAAGCGTTCCGGGAGGCGACGGAGGTCGCGCTGACCCGGTTCAGCACCGGCGCCGCCTTCACCTTCACCGACCGGGGGATCCCCCTTCCGCTCACCGTCGTGTGACAGCCCCACCCAGAGATGGAACGAGATGGCCAACAACTTCGCCGACCTCTTCGAGCACTCCGTGGACGCCATGCCCGATCGGGTGGCGCTGATCCAGTCCGGCCGCCGCGTGACCTACCGTGCGCTCGACGCCCGGGCCAACCAGCTCGCACACCATCTGGCGAGCCTCGGCGTCGGCGCGGGAACGCACGTGGGTTTCCAGATGCACAACAGCATCGAGACGATGGAGACGCTGATCGCGTGCTTCAAGCTCGCCGCCGTGCCGATCAACATCAACTACCGGTACGGCGTGGCGGAACTGGCCTACGTCTACGCCAACGCGGATCTCGAGGTGCTCGTGCACCACTCCTGTTACGCCGGAGCCGTCCAGGAAGCCCGGACGACCGCGTTGCGCCACACGGTCTGCGTAGCCGACGAGTTCAGCGAGGCGGATTCCGCGTCTACGGGCTACGAGGCCGCTCTCGCCGGTGAGCCGACGGACCGCCTGGTGGTCCGTCGCGGCCCCGACGACCTGTTCATGATGTACACCGGCGGGACGACCGGCATGCCGAAGGGCGTCATGTGGCGGCAGGAGGACATGTGGCGGGTGCTCGGCGGCGGCATCGACTTCTACACCGGCGAACCGGTCGCCGACGAGTTCCAGCAGTCCCGCACCGGCGCCCAGGTCGATCCGAGCGCCTGGCTGGTGCTGCCACCGCTGATCCACGCCGCGGCCATGATGCCCACCTTCACCGCGCTGTGGTCGGGCAACACCGTGATCTTCGAATCCCGCTTCGACGCCGGTAGCGTCTGGCGGACCGTCGCCCAGCAGCGCCCCCAGGTCATGGTGATCACCGGCGACGCCATGGCCAGACCGCTGCTCGAGGCGTTCGGGCGCGAGCCGGTGGACGCCTCGTCCTTGCTGGCGATCGCCTCCGGCGCGGCGCTGCTGTCGCAGCCGGTGAAGAACGCGCTGCTGGAGCTGTTCCCGTGGGCGGTCGTCTCGGACTCCATCGGATCGTCGGAAACCGGTTTCGGCGGTATCGGATTCGCCCAGAAGCACGACGATCCCGCCCGCGGGCCCCGCGTGCAGACCGGTCGCGGCGCGGTCGTCGTGGACGACGACGGCCACCCCGTCGCGCCGGGTTCGGAAGGCTGGCTGGCCAAGACCGGCAACGTGCCGATCGGCTACTACAAAGACCCCGGCAAGACCGACAAACTGTTCAAGACCGTCGACGGCACACGCATGGTCGTCACCGACGACCGCGCCCGCGCCGAGACCGACGGATCGATCACGCTGATCGGCCGCGGCAACATGGTGATCAACACCGGTGGCGAGAAGGTATTCGTCGAAGAGGTTGAAAGCGTGGTGAAGACCCACGGCGCGATCTACGACGCGGTGGTGCTCGGCGTGCCGCACGAACGCTGGGGTCATCAGGTCGCCGCCGTGGTGTCGCTGTCCGGAGCCGGGCCGGTCGAGTTCACCGACCTACAGGCGCACGTGCGCAAATTCCTGGCCGGCTACAAGGTGCCCAAACAGATCTGGGTCGCCGACACCATCGTGCGCGCGCCCAGCGGCAAGCCCGACTATCGGTGGGCCAAACAGTATGTGGCCGGCCGAGGCCCCGACCACAAGGCGGACTGACATGATCCGGGTGATCCAATGGGCGACCGGCGGAGTCGGGCGGGCCGCCATCGAGGGCATTCTCGACCATCCCGATCTGGAACTGGCCGGGGCCTGGGTGCACGGCGCGGACAAGGACGGCGTGGACCTGGGCGAGCTGGTCGGCCGTGCGCCGATCGGAGTGCGCGCGAGCACCGATGCCGAGCGTCTGCTCGCCACACCGGCCGAGTGCGTGCTGTACAGCCCGTTCATGGCCGACACCGAGACGGTGCGCGCGATCCTGCGGTCCGGCAAGAACATCGTCACACCGCTGGGCTGGTTCTATCCGCGCCGCACGGAGCGGCAGCGGTACGACGAGCTGTGCCGGGCCGCCGGAGTCACTCTGCACGGCGCCGGAATCCATCCCGGCGGCATCACCGAGAAGATTCCGCTGGTGGTGTCGGCGCTGTCGGGGGCGATCACCGAGGTGCGCGCCGAGGAATTCTCCGATATCCGCACCTATGGCGCGCCCGAGGTGGTCCGGGACTGGATGCTGTTCGGTGCCACACCGGAGCAGGCCGCGGCCAGTGTCATGGCGGACGTCCTCGCGGGCGGCTACAGCCAATCAGTGTGGATGATCGCGGAGGCGCTGGGCATCGCGCTCGACGAGCGACTGCGGGTGACGCACGAGACAGCGGTGGCCACCGCGCCGATCGACTCGCCGATCGGGCCGATCGCGCCGGGAGGTGTCGCCGCGCAACGCTTCCGCTGGCAGGGGACCGTCCGCGGCGCACCGGTGATCACGGCGGCGGTGAATTGGTTCATGGGCACCGAGAACCTCGATCCACCCTGGACATTCGGACCGGCGGGTGAGCGGTACGAGGTCGAGATCGTCGGTGATCCCGGCGCGACGGTGACCTTCACCGGCATGCACGCGCACAGCGCCGCCGCCGGTCTGGCGCGCAACCCCGGCATCGTCGCCACGGCCATGCACTGCGTGAACTCGATCCCCTACGTCGTCGCCGCCGAACCGGGTGTGCGGACCTTTCTCGAGCTGCCGCTCGTCGCGGGTCGTGCCGCCGCCTCGTTGCGCGGGGCCGACGGCGCTTCGTCCGCCGCGGCCGATCCCGACCTCGCGCGGCGGACCGCGCCGCCGCGCTGACCGGCTCGCCCGTTTCATCTAGGAGGTAGCAATGGCCGCATCGGCATTACCTGTCGGTTTCGATTTCACCGATCCGGCGCTATGGGAGAACCGAAGTCCGGTGGAGGAGTTCGCGCAGCTGCGACGGACCGCCCCGGTGTGGTGGAACGCGCAATCCGACGAGACCTCCGGGGGTTTCCGCGACGGCGGCTACTGGGTGGTCAGCAAGCTCGCCGATATCAAGGAGATCTCGAAGCATCCGGAACTGTTCTCCTCGGAGCGGAAAGGGGCGATCATCCGTCTGCCCGGTGACATCACGCCGGAGCAGATGGCGCTCACCGGAGCCCTGCTGGTGAACATGGACCCGCCCAAGCACTCGAAGATCCGCCGGATCATCTCCAAAGGCTTCACGCCGCGGGCGGTGGAGAACCTGCGCGCCGCACTCACCGAGCGCGCCGCGCGCATCGTGCACGGCGCCAAGGAAACGGGCGGCGGCGATTTCGTCGAACAGGTGGCCTGTGAACTGCCGTTGCAGGCGATCGCCGAACTGATCGGCGTGCCGCAGGCGGATCGGCGCAAGCTGTTCGACTGGTCCAATCAGATGCTCAACTACGACGACCCCGAGTACGGCGATCCCGCCATGGCCTCGGCCGAGATCCTCGGCTACGCCTGGAACATGGCCGAGCAGCGCCGCGCCTGCCCGGTGGGCGATATCGTGAGCGAGCTCGTGCACGCCGACCTCGACGGCGAGGCGCTCGGCTCCGACGAGTTCGGCTTCTTCGTCATCCTGCTCGCGGTGGCGGGCAACGAGACCACGCGCAATGCCATCACGCACGGGATGAAGGCGTTCGTGGACAACCCGGAACAGTGGGAGATCTACCGGCAGCAGCGTCCGCGCACCGCGCCCGACGAGATCGTGCGCTGGGCCACCCCGGTGACCGCCTTCCAGCGCACCGCGACCGAAGACCTGGAACTCGGCGGGCAGCGCATCCGGCAGGGCGAGCGGCTCGGTTTGTTCTACAGTTCGGCCAATTTCGATGAGGAGGGCTTCGAGAATCCGTTCACCTTCGACGTCTTGCGCAACCCGAACCCGCACGTGGGTTTCGGCGGCACCGGCGCGCACTACTGTGTCGGCGCGAACCTGGCCAGGCTGGAGATCGATCTGATGTTCAACGCCATCGCCGACGTGATGCCCGATCTGCGGCAGGTCGCCGAGCCGGTGCGGCTGCGGTCGGGCTGGATCAACGGCATCAAGAGCTGGCGAGTGCGCTACGAGTAGGTCCGGGTGCGAGTTCCCCGTCACCCGGTGGCGGGGAACTCGCACGGACCCGGCCGTGCCCTCAGCCGTTGCCATCCTTGCGGCGCCTGCGGTAGCGAACGGTGCACGGTTGCGCGAGTTGCACGACCATCTTGGAGTGGTCGTTGCGGTAGGTCTCCGACGGCTGGGTCATCTCGAACTCGAAGTCCCGCAACAGCAGCGAGAAGATCGCCTTCAACTGCATCAACGCGAACGCCGCGCCGACGCAGCGGTGCCGGCCCGCGCCGAACGGAATCCACGTCCAGCGGTTGACGAGATCGGCCTGATCGGGATCGATGTAGCGGCCGGGATCGAACGCGTCCGGATCGGGGAAGTCCTCCGGGATCCGGTTCGAGATCGCTGGTGTGGCCGCGACGTGGTCGCCGGGTTCGATGCGGTGCCCGCAGACCTCGAACTCGCCACGGGCCACGCGCATCAGGATGATCAGCGGCGGGTGCAGGCGCAGCGTCTCCTTGAGCACGGACTCCAGGTGCGGGATCTGGCGCAGCGCGCCGAAGCTGATGTCGGAGCCGTCGGCGTAGAGCTCGTCGAGTTCGGCGACGACCCGGCCGAGCACCTCGGGGTGGCGCAGCAATTCGATGATCGTCCAGGCCGCCGTGCCGGAGGTGGTGTGATGGCCCGCGAACATCATCGAGATGAAGATGCCGGTGATCTCGCTGGCGCTGAAGCGCGGTTCGCCGTTGTCGCCCGGGATCGAGATGAGCACGTCGAGCATGTCCCGGTCGTCCTTGCCGGTCGGAGGGGCGGCGGCCCGGCGATCCATGATCGCCTGGACCAGCTCGACCAGCTCGGCCCGCGCCTGGTCACGGCGGCGGAAGCTCTCGATCGGGGCGTACGGGTCGACGTAGGCCAGTGCGTCGGTGCCCCGTTCCAGGTCGTGGTAGAGGTGCGCGAAGCGGTCGTCGAGGTCGTTGCGGAATTTCACGCCGATCAGGCAGGCCGAGGAGGTGTAGATGGTCAGTTCGGCGAAGAAGTCGAGCAGGTCGATCTCGCCCTCGTCGCCCCAGCGTGCCAGCATCCGCTCGACCTCGCGGGCGATGGTCGCGGCGTGCCCGCGCATGTGCTCGGCGCGCAGAGCCTGGTTGTGCAGCATTTCCTTGCGGCGTTCCGGGCTGGCGTCGAAGACGACGCCGTCGCCGAAGATGGGCTTCATGAAGGGATAGGCGGCGGCCTGGTCGAGGTCCTCGTCGCCGGAGCGGAAGAAGAATTCGTTGGCCTCCGCGCCCGACAGCAGGATGACCTGGCGCCCCGCCAGATCGAACGAGCCGACGTCGCCGCACTCCGCGCGGACCCGGCGCATCAGGCCGATCGGGTCGACGCGGAACTCCTCCAGATGACCGTGCTCGTGGTCGCCTCCGGATACCCGCCGTGGTTTCACCAGAGTCATTGGAAATCCTTCCCCAGATAAGTGTCCAAGTTTTATGATGGACACGTGTCTGGACAGTACTACGGCTAGCGAGCGTCCGGCAAGACACGGGCCACGTCCGCCGTCGTGCAGGCCGGACGCCAGGACCGCGGGTGCCGCCGTCGCCGCACAGCCCGCGCCGAGAAGTGATCGGTGGATTCGAAGATGAATGTCGGCAGGCAGGCCATGTCGGTGACGTGGCGGATAGTGCGGTTGAAGGTCGCGGGGGCGGTGCTGATCCTGCTCGTCGCCGCGCTGGTGGCGGTCGCCGTCGCGATGTACGCCGGACGCTTCCGCTCCACGGAGACCGTCACGGTCGAGACGTCCCGAACCGGACTGGTTCTGGACCCCGACGCCAAGGTACGGATGCGGGGGGTGGAACTGGGCCGGGTCAGCGCCGTGGAATTCCATGGTGACCGGGCGCGCCTGCGTCTCGCGCTCGATCCCGCGCTGCTGCGGCTGGTGCCCGCCAATGCGACGGTGGACATCCGCTCGACCACCGTATTCGGCGCCAAGTACGTGAATTTCGTCGTGCCGGGCGTTCCCTCGCCGACGCCCATGCGCCCCGGCGCGACGATCCGCGCGGAATCGGTCACCGTCGAATACAACACGCTGTTCCAGCGTCTCAGCGAGATCCTGGCCCAGGTGGAGCCGGGCAAGCTCAACGCCACCCTGGCCGCATTGGGCACCGCACTGCAAGGGCGCGGCGATCGGCTGGGCGATCTCCTGGCTCGCGCGGACGACTACCTGCGCCAGATCAACCCGAGTCTGCCCGCGCTGCGGCGGGACCTGTCGTCTGCCGGGCAGGTCACCGGGCTCTACGCCGACACCACCCCCGATCTGTTGCGCACGGCGGGCAACGCCACCGCGACCGGCGCGACAGTCGCCCAGGGTGCGCAAGACCTGGACGCGGTGTTGCTCGACCTCATCGGCTTGGCCGACACCACCCGGTCGGTGCTCACGGACAACGAGCGGGATCTCACCACCGTGCCCGCGCTCCTGCGGCCCACCAGTTCGCTGCTGGATACGTACTCACCCGTGCTGTACTGCGTGGTCGTCGGCATCGCGAAAGCTCTTCCCGCGGCTGAAGCCATCATCGGGGGGTATGAGCCGGGAGCCATCTTCAACGCGAGCTTCATGTACGGCGCGCGACCCTATCGGTATCCCGACGACCTGCCGAAGGTGAACGCGACCGGTGGGCCACGCTGCGACGGGATCCTCGACCGGGTTCCCGGCAGCCACGCCGATTATGTGGTCACCGATACCAACGCGGGCGTGCCGTTCACTCCGTCCAGCGCGGTCGTGCCCAACGCGCCCAAGGTCTTCCAGATCCTTTTCGCGGGCATGCCGGGGGTTCCGCGTTAGTCGACCGCCTCGGTGCTCTGCTCGCGCAGGACGGTGCGCGGATCACCCTGGCCGGTGAGCCGGCCGTCGCGCAACAGCAGGCAGTGGTCGGCGCGCAGGGCGTCCTCGCGGCTGTGCGTGGCGTGCACGACCGTCATGCCACGCGCGCCGACGCGGCGGATGGCCTCGGAGATCTCCTGTTGTGCGGCGGAGTCCAGGCCGGTGGCCGGTTCGTCGAGCAGTAGCAGGTCCGACTCCTGTGCGAGAGCCTGCGCGAGCAGCGCCCGTTGGCGCTGGCCGCCGGAGAGGGTGTCGAGCCGGCGCTCGCTCAGCTCGGCGATGGCCATCCGGTCGAGGCACGCGCGCACCACCGTTCGATCCTGCCGGGTGAGACGCCGCCAGGCGCCGCGATGCGCCCACCGTCCCATCGCGACTGTTTCCCGCACGGTGATCGGCAGCGTCGCGGGAACGCCGCTGTGCTGCACGACGAATGCCGGGCGCCGGAGATGGTGTCGGCGAACGGTTCCCGTGGTGGGCGTGACGACGCCGGCCAGCACGCCGAGCAGGGTGGACTTGCCGGACCCGTTGGGCCCGACGAGTGCGGTCACCTGTCCGGCCGGGATCGTAGCGGTGAACGCGTGCAGTACCGGGTTCCCCCGGTACCCGGCCGTCACCTCGGCGAGATGGACAGCGGACGGCGGCATGAGCGGACTCCGATCACCTCATTGAAATGAAAACCGTTATCATTGTAGAGTGCTGCTTCATGGAGTGGTTGGTCCCGTTCGAGGTTTCGTTCGTGCAGCGGGCGTTGTGGGGCGGATTGCTCGTGTCGTGCTTGTGCGCGCTGGCCGGCACGTGGGTCGTGTTGCGCGGCATGGCTTTTCTCAGCGACGCGATGGCGCACGGCATGCTGCCGGGCGTCGCGATCGCCGCGCTGCTCGGCGGAAACCTGGTGCTGGGCGCGGCATGCAGCGCCGCGGCGATGGCGGTCGGCGTCTCGGCGCTGGGCCGCGGCACCAGGTTCGCCGCCGACACCGGCATCGGATTGTTGTTCGTCGGGATGCTGTCGGCGGGCGTGATCATCGTGTCGCGTTCACCCTCGTTCGCGGTGGACCTGACCGGCTTCCTCTTCGGTGACGTTCTCGCCGTCGGAGTGCGTGACCTCTGGTATCTGGTCGCGGCGGCGGTGCTCGCGGCGGTGATCTCGATGCTGGGCTACCGGGCGTTCGTCGCGCTCACCTTCGACCCGCGCAAGGCGCACACCCTCGGGTTGCGGCCCCGGATGGCGAACGTCGCGCTGATCGGCTTGGTGACCCTGGCGATCGTCGCGTCCTTCCACATCGTCGGCACGTTGCTGGTCTTCGGTCTGCTCATCGCGCCACCCGCGGCCGCCGTCTACTGGGTGCATCGCATCCCGCTGATCATGCTCACCGCCGCGGCGCTCGGCGCGCTGTCCACCTTCGCCGGGCTGCTGATCTCGTGGCACGCGAGCACCGCCGCGGGGGCGACCATCGCGGCGACGGCCGTCGCGCTGTTCTTCGTCTCGGCGCTGTCGTCCTGGCTGCGCGAGCGGATCCGCGCCTCCCGCGCGACCACGAAACCACTGGCGCTCGTGCTGGTCCTCGCCGCGATCACGCCCCTGATCGGTTGCGCGACAGAACAATCCGCCCCTGCGGAGCCGACGCCGCACGGGTACGTGGCGGGCGCGGAGGAGACCGACGAGGCGCAGCCGCGTCTGGTGGTGGCAGACAACGTGACCGGCGCCGTGCGGGTGGTCGACCTCGTCACCGAGGACGTGATCGATCTCGGCCGGATGGAAGGCGTCGACCGGATGAGCACCGACGGGCGCTTCGCGTTCCTGTCCGCCCGCGACCGGATGCGGATCGTGGACGCGGGTGCGTGGACGGTCGACCACGGCGATCACGTGCACTACTACCGCGCGCCCGCCCGCGATCTGGGCATCAGCACCGGTGGCCCGGTGTCGGTCGCGCACGCCGACAGCGCGGTCACGGCAATCGTTTCCGACGCGGGTAGCACCACGCTGCTGGACCGGCCCGCGCTCGGCGCTGGGTCGGTGCACGAGCGCGGCGTGATCGCGGACGCCGTCGCCGTGCCGTACGCCGAGCACCTGCTCGTGGCCGTGCCCTCCCGCGCGCGCATCGAGGTCCGCACCCGAGACGGCGCGCACGCCTCGGACCTCGCGCAGCCGTGCCCGCATCCGCGCGGCTCGGCGGTGACCAAGCGGGGCGTCGTCTTCGGTTGCGCGGACGGTGCTTTGCTGGTGACGGCACGCGACGCGGCGTTCACCGGCGAGAAGATCCCTTATCCGCCCGGCACCGCAGACGTCGACCGCGCGGTCGAGTTCCGCCACCGCCGTGGCAGCGCGACGCTCGTGGCCGCGGCCGGTCGGCGCGGGGTGTGGGTGCTCGACGTCAGGCGCAAGACCTGGACCTCGGTCGACACCGGTCCGGTGGTCGCGGCGAACACGGCGGGGGAGGGCGCCGCACTGCTGGTGCTCACCGCGGACGGCCTGCTGCACAGCTACGACACCGCGTCCGGCAGCGAGTCCGCGGTGGCACGCCCGCTGACCGCCCCGGTAGCCGACGGCACGCCCGCGCCGCTGATCCTCGTCGACGAGCACCGCGCCTACCTCAACGATCCCGTGGCGCGGGCGATCCACGAGATCGACTACACCGACAACCTGCGCACCGCGCGCACGTTCCGCCTCGACATCATGCCCACCTCGATGGTGGAGACCGGCCGATGAGACTCGCCGCCCGCCTGTGCGCGCTGATCGTCGCCGCGCTGTTCGCACTGACCGCATGCTCGAATTCCGGCGCCCACCGAGACGGAGTCCTCGTCACCACCAATATCCTCGGCGATCTCACCCGCGCCGTCGCGGGGGATGCGGTCGAGGTCACCGTGCTCATGCAGGCGAACGCGGACCCGCACTTCTTCGCCATCTCCGCCCAGCAGGCCGCCCGGTTCGAACGCGCGAGCCTCATCGTCTACAACGGTCTCGGTCTCGAGGAGAGCGTGCTGCGCAACGTCGAGGCGGCCGAGAAGTCCGGGGTCGCGGGCGTATCCGTCGGCGCGGCGATCGACCCGATCGGTTACGCGGCGGAGGAAGCGACCGGCAGACCGGACCCGCATTTCTGGACCGATCCGCGCCGGGTGCGCAGGGCGGTGGAGGTCATCCGGGACCGGATCATCGACCACGTCCCCGGCGTGGACGCCGCGGCGATCCACGCCGGAGCCGACCGCTACCTTACCGAACTCGACCGGCTGGATCGCTGGATGACCGAGCGGTTCGCGACGATCCCCGTCGAACGGCGGAAGCTGGTCACCAACCATCACGTCTTCGGTTACCTGGCACAGCGATTCGGCTTCGAGGTGGTCGGCGCGGTGATTCCGGGTGGCACCACCCTCGCGTCACCGAGCCCGTCGGATCTGTCCGCCCTCGCCGGGACCATCCGGGCCGCTGGGGTGGGCGCGATCTTCGCCGACGCCTCGCAACCCGATCGCCTGGCCCGGGTGCTCGCCGACCAGGCCGGTGTGCACGTACAGGTGATCCCCCTGTATTCCGAGTCGCTCACCGAGCCGGGCGGTGGCGCGGGCACTTACCTGGAAATGATGCGGGCCAACACCGAGTCGATCGTGCGCGGCCTCGCCACACCCTAGCCCGACCCACGCAACGAAAGACGGAATCGCCCATGCCTGTTCGATCGACAACCACGAAATCGGCCGCCCTGACCGGCTTGCTGGCCGCAGTACTCACCGTCACCGGATGCGGCGCCGACGCTTCCCCCGAACAAGACACCCGGCGCACACCGATCACCGACCCGGTCGCGATCACCTACGACGGCGGAATCCACGTACTGGACGGAACCACCCTCGAACTCGCGCGCACGGTCGAGCTCGACGGCTTCAACCGGCTCAACCCCGCGGGTGACGACCGGCACCTGATCGTCTCGACCAAAGCGGGCTTCCGGGTCTTCGACGCCGTCACAGCCGAATTCACCGGCACGGACTTTCCCGGCCCCCATCCCGGGCACGTGGTCCGGCATGCCGGGCGGACCGTGCTCTTCAGCGACGGCACCGGCGAAGTCGTCGCGTTCGACTCCGCCGATCTCGCGAAGGGCGCGCCGAGGACCGACACCTACCGCGCGGCCGCCCCGCACCACGGCGTCGCGATCGAACTGGCCAACGGCGAACTCGTCCTCACCCTCGGCACCGAGGAGAAGCGGACCGGCATCGTGGTACTCGACAGGAACCGCACGGAGAGGGCGCGCAACGAGAACTGCCCCGGCGTGCACGGTGAGGCGACCGCCGCGGGGGAGGCGGTGGTGATCGGCTGCGAGAACGGCGTGCTCGTCTACCGCGACGGCGCGATCACCAAGGTGACCAGCCCCACCGAGTACGGCCGGATCGGCAACCAGGCGGGCAGCGAAACCTCGCCGGTGGTCCTCGGCGACTACAAGCAGGACAAGGACGCCGAACTCGAACGCCCGCGGAAAGTCGCACTGATCGACACGGTCACCGGCGCGTTGCGCCTGGTCGATCTGGGCACCAGCTACACCTTCCGGTCGCTGGCCCGTGGTCCGCACGGCGAAGCCCTGGTCCTCGGCACCGATGGCCGCATTCACGTGATCGACCCCGTCGCGGGCGCCGTCGTGCGCACGATCCCGGTCACCGATCCCTGGCAGGAGCCGCTGGAATGGCAGAAGCCGCGGCCGGCGCTGTTCGTCCGCGGCGACACCGCCTATGTCTCCGACCCCGGGACGAAGCAGGTGCACCGCATCGACCTGGGCACCGGGGTGAAGACGGCGAGCGTCGCGCTGCCGAGCACGCCGAACGAAGTGAGCGGCGTGCTCGGGCACTGACCCGGACTCTCGTCGGTGGGGACAGCGGACGATGGTCGCGGTGGTGAAGCCCGTTCACCGCGACATCGACCCCGGGAGAGGACGAGTATGACGCAGTCGCCCATCGGCCGCCGGACGCTTCTGGCCGCGGCGGCACTCCTACCGCTGGCGGGGTGCGCTGCGGAAAAGGGACCTTCTTCCTCCGCCGCGCCCACCGCCCAGGCGGACGAGCGCCACGACCGGCTGATCGAGCTGGAACGAAAGTTCGACGCACGCCTGGGCGTCTACGCCCGCGCCACCGGGACGGGCGCCACCGTCGCCCACCGAGCCGATGAACGATTCGCGTTCTGTTCGGCGTTCAAGGGCTTGGCCGCGGCAGCGGTGCTGCAGCGTAACCCCATGTCGCATCTGGACACCGTCGTCACCTACACCCGGGACGACCTGCTGAAGAACGCCTCCGTCACCCCTCGGTACGTGGACACGGGGATGACGATCCGTCAGCTGTGCGACGCCGCGGTACGTTACAGCGACGGCACCGCGGGCAATCTCCTGCTCCGCGACCTCGGGGGCCCGGCCGAGCTGACGGCGTACGCGCGGAGTCTGGGCGATACGGTCACCCGGATGGATCGGATCGAGCCCGTGATCACCGAAGCCACCCCGGGAGACCCGCGCGACACGACTTCGCCGCGGGCGTTCGGCGAGGTCTACCACCGGATCGTGCTGGGCGACGCCCTCCCGGTCGACAAGCGGGACTTCCTCCGTGACCTGCTGGAGCGCAACGCCACCGCAGCGGGCGCGCAGCGGATCCGGGCGGGCACGCCGCAGGGATGGAAGGTGGCCGACAAGACCGGGACCGGTGACTACGGCACCCTCAACGACATAGCGGTCGTGTGGCCCCCGGACTCCGCGCCACTCATCGTCGCGATCATGTCCAGCAAAGCCACCCGAGATGCCGCCTACGATCAGGCTCTGCTCGCCGAAGCCGCCGCGTACGTGATGGACACACTCACCTAGCGGCCGTCGCTGTTCTCGAGGGCGAATACTCTGCGCATTGTCCTCGGGCGACCTGTCGTATCGGCGAGACCGGCAATACCCATAGCCGCGAAGCGACGGGTCCCGGCCCGACCGCCGCTACGGTGGGATGACATGGATACTGCTGTGCTCGCCGTGCCGGAGCCCGCGCGCGCCCCTCGGTCCGCGGCGGCCGGCGGCCGGTTGCGGCGGATCCGGGACGCGCGGCCACTGGTCGTCGTGGCCGGTTGCCTGGTGGTGTTGCAGCTGGCGGTCCGCTGGTGGGTAGCGGGCAGCGGCTACTTCTATTGGGACGATTTCATCCTGGTCGGCCGGGCGGCCCGATTCGGGCTGTGGTCTACGGAGCTGCTGCTGTACGACCACGACGGCCACTTCATGCCGCTGGCATTCGCCACCGCCTGGGCGGTGAACGCGGTGGCGCCGCTGGTCTGGGCCGGCCCGGTGACGGTGCTGCTGATCATGCAGCTCGGCGCGTCGGTAGCCGTGGTGCGGATGCTGCTGCTGGTGGTGGGCCCACGATGGCCGATCCTGCTTCCGCTGGTCTTCTACCTGTTCTGCCCTCTGACGGTCCCGGCGTTCGCCTGGTGGGCCGCCGCTCTGAACGCACTGCCGCTACAGTTCGCCCTCGCCTGGGTGATCGGGGACGCGGTGCTGCTCGTCCGGACCGGTCGCCGCCGATACGCGCTGTCCGGGGTCGCGGTGCTGGCGGTGGCGCTGCTGTTCTTCGAGAAGTCGGCGGTCGTGCCGTTCGTCGCCTTCGCCATCACGGCGCTGGCCCGCTACGTCGACGGGCGCGCGGCCCCGATGCGCACCGTGGCCCGGCGGGGTGCGGCGCTGTGGGTCGGATCGGGCGCGGTGCTGGCCTGCTGGTCGATCATCTACCTCGTGGTGGTCGACGGTCCCGGCCTACCCGACAGGTGGGACGAGTTGCGCGACCTGCTGCCCGGAGCCGCTTCCCTGGGGGTCGTGCCCGCCCTGTTCGGCGGCCCCTGGGTGTGGGAGCGGTGGCTACCGTCGACGCCGTGGGCGGATCCGCCGGGGTGGGCGGTGGTGTCGGCCTGGCTCGCGCTGATCGCGGTTGTAGCGCTGACGATGCGCGCCCGGCGGCGGATCGGGGTGGTCTGGCTGACGGCCGCGGCGTACGTCCTGATCGCTCAGCTGGCGGTAGCGCTGGCTCGCGGCGGCCCGAACACCGCGGGGGAGTTGATGCAGTCGCTGCGCTACTTCGCCGACACGGCGGTGGTGTCGGCGGCCGCGGGTGCGCTGATGCTGCGGGCCCGTCCCCGGCCGTGCTGGGGCCCGGCGCTTCCCGGGCGGTCCGTGACGATCGCCGTGACGGTGGTGTTCGTCGTCAGCAGTCTCTGGTCCACCTGGACGTTCGTGCGATCCTGGCGTGCCGGCCCGGCCGAAACCTACATCACCAACGTGAGATCGGGGCTGAGCGCATGGGACGGCGCGCCCCTGCTCGAGCAGGAGGTGCCGTGGAATGTGCTGAATCCCTTGGCCTATCCGCAGAATCTCACCAGGAACGCCCTGGCTCCCATAGCCGCCCCCGGCACCTTCGCGGACTCGACACCTCACCTGCGGATGATCACCGACAACGGTGAGATCGTCGAGGCGGCGGTCTGGTGGAACCGGATCATCCTCCCCGGCCCGGAGCCCGGCTGCGGCTACCGGATCGAGGGCACCACCCCGGCTCGCCTGCTCCTCGACGGCCCGATGCTCGCGAACAAATGGACGGCGCAACTCAACTACCTCGCCAGCCGTGACGGCCGCATCACCGTCGCCCTGGAACAAGGCGAAACGGTGACCGCGCCGGTCCGAAAGGGTCCCAACACCGTCTTCGTTCGCCTCATCGGCAGCGGTTCGGCACTGCGAATCACCACCGCAACACCGGGCCTGAACCTGTGCGTTGGCGTCGGCCCGGTCGGCGTCGCGTCCTACGACAATTGAACCGACCACTATCGCCGCCTCACCGATACGACCGACATCATCGGTCCGGCGACATGCGCCGGCGTGCGGGTACGCAGACGCGGATGGCCTCGACCACGACCATGCCGCGCGGCCGGTAGGTGCCTCGCGGTGCGTGGGCCCAGACACGGAACCCGAGGTCGCCGTCTGCCGGTGACGGCAACGCGATCTGCGCGCCCTGACGGGCCACAGACGCATTGAGCCGGAACAACTCTGCGAACAAGCCCATGTCGGAGTCCGGGATGTCCGGGACGATGACGAACGTCCACCGCTTCGACCGTGGATGCGACACGATCGGTCCCAGCTGCACACCACGGTCGAGCAGGTGCGCGCGCACGCCCGCGCCGAGCTGCGCGGGCATCGTGATCGCACCGACGCTGCCGGAGACGAAGAAGATCCGGCCCAGCTCCGGCTGCACCCGAGCGGGCAATCCGAAAGCCTCCCAGTAGAACCGGCATCGTGCTGCCGGGGTGTCGGCGAGAACCACAGTTGCGTCGTCGATGTCACGCATCCCGATCACCCGCCTGGGGTGGCGTCCGCCTGCGGTCGACGCCGGTGACGGCACCCAGAGTGATCAGGCAGGAGCGCGGAATATCGTGCCGGTCATCGACTATCGCGGCTCCGGCCCAGCCGCACGCGCCGGGGATGTTGCGGTCGTGGGGTCCGATCCGGCCGTCGTCGTATGGAGCCAGCCGTAGGCAGTGCTGGACATCCGGGCACCGCACGCGCAGAAGCGGCCCGTACGGTGTGCCGTCCGTGGTTTCCCACTGCCCGGTCTTCGACAATCGGACCTTGCCACCCTCTTCCATTCTCACGCCGCTCCCCTCTGGGTGTTGATAGGAAGGCGCCCGGCACCGAGGATCTTGCGACCCTCCGGCGGCGTCATCGACGCCGGAAGTGTGCCCGGGTAAGTGCCGGGCTCTCACCCGGTGCCGGGGGCCGTAAACAACATGGCGCCTGTTCAGGCGCATCGGAAGGTGCACTCGGACTACGCTGGTACAGCTCGCGGTCTACTCCGGTCTACTTGCGGTGACTCAGCTACAGCGGGGGGCGAATGTTGGGTATGCAGGTCACATGGACCGGTGCTGAAGCGACTTTGTTGCGGGGGATCTTGGGGCTCGCTCAAAAACGGTTCGCATCGAAAGCGGGTATCGCGCTGAGCACGGTGAAAAAGTGGCGGAAATTGGGCAGTTCGATCCAGCTGAACGAGAACAGCGCCGCGATCATGCAAACGCTGCTCGACCGCGCGACGCCCGAGCAGCGAGCGCGATTCGCTGCCGCGACCGCGAGCAAGACCGTCGATGGTCTACCTGTGTGCGACGCGACAACGGATACGGTGGGGCAGTGGGTTTCAGGCATGTGGACGGCCGACACCACAGTGGTCGCCTTCGATCTGGCCAGGGAGGATCTCATGCTCGACCGTAGACAGATCGGCAGGGCCCTGCTCGGCGTGGTCGCCGGTCCACCCCTCCTCGAACCGTTGGAGCGATGGCTCAGAAACGGCAACCCGCCGACCATCCCGCGCCGTGCGCGGACCGGCGTCGGCGTGCAAGAGGTCGAGCAGCTCGAAAACGCTGCACGTGTATTCCGTTCCTGGGACGATCAGCACGGCGGCGGCTTGCGCCGCAAAGCCGTGGTCGGACAGCTCGCTGAGGTCAACGAACTGCTCGGCGACAACCACCCGCCGGAACTCCGGCGCCGGTTGGCCGGAACCATGGCGCAGCTAGCCGAGACCGCAGCCATGATGTCGTGGGACTCCGGACACCAGAAACTGGCGCAGCATTACTACGCCCTCTCCATTCGTGCGTCCGGAGACGCGCGGGACCCGGCATTCACGGCCGTGGTGCTAGCCGGGATGGCACGTCAACTGCTGTCGCTGGGCAAGTCCTCGGACGCGCTCGAACTTATTCGGCTGGCGCAGGAGTATTCCGTCGGCCACCTCACCGCGACCACCCAAGCGATGCTCTACACCCGTGAGGCGTGGGCATACGCTCAGTTGGGGCGGCCGACAGCATTTCGACGTGCCAGCGACAAGGCCTATGAGGTCTTCGAGGACTCGCAGCCGACGGGCGATCCGTACTGGATCCACTACTTCGATGCTGCCGAGTTGTCGGGAACCCTCGGAGGCAGAGTGCTCGACATGGCACGCCGGGACCCAAGGGCGGCCGGTGAAGCCATCGAGCTCATCGACCGCGCGCTTGCACTTCGGCGGCCGAACCGCGTGCGCAGCGCCGCGCTGGATCAGCTCGGTATGGTCGAAGCGCGTTTTATTCAGGGACAGGTCGAAGAAGCCTGCCGGGTCGGCCACGCGGCGCTACAGGTAGTCGAGCAGACCGCCTCTGACCGTGTGGCCAAGAAGCTCGCCAGGGTGTACAACCGCACCCGACAGCACGTGAACGTGGCTGGAGTGGCCGAACTGCGCGATCGGATGCGGCCGCTCGTCGCGGCGACAGCATAGGAGCAAACTGCATGGTGCGCATCGGGGTCACCGGGCACATGAATATCACCGAGGCCGCCGAGCCGCTGGTCTACGCGGCGATCCGCGAGCTGCTCGCCACCGCCGGGACCGGCGATGCGGTGGTCGGGGTGAGCTGCATAGCCCGTGGCGCCGATTCCGTGTTTGCCCGAGCCGTCCTCGACGCAGGCGGACAGCTCGAGGTCGTGTTGCCGTCGCGGAACTACCGGCAGACGAAGGTGAAGCCCGACCACGCCGAGCTGTTCGACGACTTCACGCAGCGTGCGGCCGTGGTGCGCGTGATGGACTTCGATGACGCGGGCCGCGAAGCGTACGAGGCCGCGAACGCGGCGGTGGTGGACTCGGTAGACCGGCTGGTCGCGGTGTGGGACGGTGCGGACGGGGAGCGAAGCGGAACCGGCTCTGTGGTGCAGCTGGCCCGCAAAGCAGGTGTGCCGGTGGACGTGGTGTGGCCGGAGGGCGCGGCCCGCGGCTGACGGATGGTCCGGTAAGCGACCCACCCAGTCCGCGTACTCGTCTGCGCACCATTCGATGGGTGGCCGGTCAACCGCGGGGCAGCAGTCCCGCCGTGATCCGATCAGTCGCGGTAGATCGCGACGTAGGCGTTGGTGGTGGTGCCGATGCTGGTGGGGCCCAAGCATGAGGCGGTGCCCTGGCCGGAGGGGCTGAAGGAGCCGCCCCACGAACCTCGGTAAGGACCGATGGCCATGAGCGGGAACGCGTTCGGCACGCCGTGCAGGCCGACGCACTCGACCACCAGGGTGTATTCCCTGCCGGGGGGCGCATCCTCGTCGTGGCAGGTCGCCGTCGCATTGAACAGGTCTCGCGTGACGACACAGTCCTGTGGCGCGGCTTGGGCTGTGCCCGAACCGATTACCGTGGCGAAGCCCAGAACCGTCACGGCGGCGGCCGTGACTCGTGCGGCGGCGATTGTCGTAGAGCTCATTCGAATTCCTTTCGACGGTCATGTGGCAATCGAGGGTGGACACCGAGTCGTTACGGCCGGACCACGGCCGTGCCGCTACGACGTGGACGCCGGGCTCGAGCTGTCCAGCCGGGAGGCGGTTCACGCGGGACAGTCTCCGGAAGGGTTCGCCGATTCGTCTCGAAGTCCAGGAAGTTGTTGAGATTCTCCACGGTCCTGAGTATTTCTTCATAAACTCTTGACGATGATTTCGTCTTAGTTGATGATTTCCTCGGATGCCGTCGTGGCAGGTGGTGCGGGCGAGCATCGACGGCTCGGCCGCTCCCCGTCCGGACAAGTGAGGACTTCGATGACCGATTCCCGATTCCGCAGGAAGATGAGCAGGCGTGGGGCGCTGGGCGGCGCTCTCGCGGGGACGCTCGGCGCCGCCGCGATGGCGGCGGTCGCGGGGGCGACTCCGCTTCGCACTCGGCAACCCGCGCCTTCGGGCACCTACCGGATCGACCTGCACGCGCATTTCCTGCCGCCGGACTACCGGGCGGCGTTGCTCGAGCACGGTCACGTCACCATCGGCGGGTACCCGACGCCGGATTGGTCGCCGGAGCAGGCTCTGGCGTTCATGGACTACTACGGCATCCAGGCGCAGGCGCTGTCGGTCTCCGACCCCGGCGTGTCGTTCCTGCGCGGCAAGGAAGCCGCCGACATGGCCCGCTACTGCAACACCTACGCCGCCGGGCTTTTCCGGGACCACCCCGAGCGATTCGGCGCCTTCGCGGTGCTGCCGATGCCCGATATCCCCGCTTCCATCGCCGAAGCCGTGTACGCGCTGGACGAACTGCGTCTCGACGGTGTGGTCCTGCTGTCCGCCTACGACGGCGTCTATCTCGGCGATCCCCGTTTCGAGCCGTTGCTGATCGCGCTGAACCAGCGCAACGCCTACGTCTTCGTGCACCCGGCCGCCATCGCCGCCGACGCCAAACCGAAACTGCCGCTGCCGGACTTCCTCGAAGAATTCACCTTCGACACCACCCGCGCGGCCACGTTGATGATGGCCACCGGGATGACGCAGCGCTACCCGAACATCCGTTTCCAACTGGCGCACGCGGGCGGGACGCTTCCCTTCCTGTCCCATCGCATCAGCGTCGCCTCGCAGACGGTGATCGGCGAGCTCTGGCCCGAGGACCTGCCCAGGCCGTCGCTACTCGACACGCAACGCCAGATCGGGAACTTCTACTACGACACCGCGCTGAGCGGGTCGGCCGCGGCGATGGCGAGTGTGCTGGCGGTCAGCAAGCGCGACCATGTCGTCTTCGGTTCCGACTGGCCCTTCAGCGCGCTCACCCTCCCGCAGTCCGGCACGCACGATCCGGCTCCTGGCCTCAGCGACATCTTCGACGCCGACCAGCGGATGGAGGTCGAACGGATCAACCCGTTGCGGCAGTTGCCCCGGCTGGCCGCAGCGGTCGACGGGTGAGCGGCAGCCGCGCTTCGTGTGGGCCGGCGGTTCCCGGCGAAACTCCGAATTGGTCCCCGGATGTCCGCGCGCACGGGCGAAGATAACCAAGAGTTCGCCGAGTAGTCCCTGTCACCACTGCGAGAGGAGCCGGTCCAATGGCAGCGAAACCCACGCGGGTCCGTACCTGGACCCGCCCCATCGTCGTCATCACGCTGCTCATGGCGTTGCTGTCGGTGATGTACCTCGGTCTGTACTTCGAAGCCAGCGGTCCGGCGGGCCTGGAACGCGGCGTCTGGATGGCGTTGCTCGGCCTGGTCATCGGCCTGTGCTTCGGTGCGGCGGTAACGATCTTCTACGACCGGAATGGGCTGTCGCGCGCGGCGGACCGCGGTCGCGGCACCGAGACGTAGTCCGGCAGTGCGCGCGCTGTTGTTCTCGCTGTGGGCCTCGGTGTGCTTCGTCGTGCTGTCGCTGGTGTGGGGAATCGCGGCGGGATCGCAGATGATCGTCTTCGACGGTCTCTATTCGCTGGTCAGCGTCGGCCTTTCAGGTCTGGCCGTCATGGCGCACCGGACCGCCGCGAAGGGCGCCGATGCGATCTACCCGTGGGGCCGGGAGACGTGGGAGCCGGTCGCGGTCGTCGTGAAGTCGGCCGCTCTCGGCGGACTGTGCCTGTACGGATCGGTCAACGCCGTGCGGGAGATCGTGCACGGCGGCCGCGCGGTGTCGGCGGGCTCCGCGCTGACCTACGCGGTGATCGCCTCGCTGGCGAGTGTCGCCGTCGCGTCGGTGCTGTTCCGCGCCGCCCGCTACGACACCGGTCTGGTGCGCGCGGAGGCCGCGGAATGGGCGGGTGACGCGGCGCTGAGCCTGGTCACGCTGGGCGGATTCGCGATCGCTGTCATCCTGAACGCGACCGGGCGCGACTACGCCGCGCGGTACGTGGATCCGAGCCTGGTGATCGTGGTGTCGGTGATCTATCTGTGGGTTCCGGTCAGGTTGTTCCGGGAGGCGTTCCGGGAGATCCTGACGATGGCCGCCGGGGAGACGGTCGCGTCGGCTATCGAGGAGATGTGCGAAGAGCTTCGCGCCGCGTACGGATTCGACGAATTCTTCGTGCGTGCGTCCAAGGTCGGCAGCAGGCTCGATGTGGAACTGGCCTTCGTCGTCGGTCCGAGCACGCCCCGCCGTGACGTCGACTCGTTCGACCAGGTGCGCGCGGAGATCCAACGGCGTCTCCACGCGCTGGGATTCCGCCATTCGACGTCGGTGCTGTTCACCGCACAGCGCCAGTGGGTGGACCGGGGCTCCTGACCATTCCGCCGCGCACTCGCTCAGTTCTCCGCCACGGCGGCCTCGGCCGTGGCGCGGGCCCGGGACAGCGCCTCGGGCACCGGAATCCGGCCCAGATACATTTCGGCGAGAATCGGGTCGACGGCGCGGAGCGCGGCCGGAAAACCCGGCCCGCCACCGGAGGAGATGCGCGGGCCGCGCAGCACGTCGAAGAAGGGTGAGACGTCTACTCCCTTCGCGGCCCAGTAGTCGCGATAACGCTGCTGTTCGGAGACAACCGCCGGGATGACGGCGCCGCCATCGGCCAGGTAGCGATTGCCCGCGCCGCTGCCGAGCCAGGCCAGCACCCGGCGCACCGCGTCCGGATGCCGGGTGGCCGCGTTACCGGCGACGCCGATCGCGTTGTTCGTGCTCACCCGCCCGGCGGGGCCCTCGGGCAGCAGCGCCACACCCCAGCTGAAGCGGGCCCGTTCCGCGACCTGCGCGAGATTGAACGTCCCGGATTGCAGCAGCGCCAGTTTGCCCTGCAGGAAGGCGTTCTTCGCGAAGTCGGGATTGGTGTTGGTGTCGGCGGGAGAGGGCGTGAGCCGGTCGGCGATCAACCGCACCAGATAGTCGAACGCCGCCACGCCCTGCGGGCTGTCGAAGACGAAGTGGTCGTCGTCGTCCTGCAATCGTGCTCCGGCCGAGCCCAGGTAGGGCAGCTCGATGGACTGGAAGTCGTGGCCCGCGTTGTACGCCCATGGGGCGGCGGTCGCGAGCCTGCGCAGTACCGGTCGTAAGGTGTCGTCGCCGCCCGGGCTCCACCGCAGCGCGTTCAGCTCCGCGGGATCCACGTGTGCGGCCGCGAGCAGATCCCGGTTGTAATACACCGCTGTACCGGCGTCGACGAATTGCGGTACCGCCCAGAGCTTTCCGTCACGTGAGTACTGTGCTACCGCCGAAGGATCCCAGACTGCCGCGGCCTCGGGACCGAGCGCCGCCCCGATGTCGATCAACCGCCCGGTATCGGCGTAGTCCTCGTAGGAGTTGGTCCAGAACAGATCGTCGGCGGTGCCCCCGGCCACGTCCAAGCGCAACTTCTGCTGATAGGACGACCACGGCACCACCGTGAGCCGTACCTCGACGTCCGGATTCGCCCGCTCGAACTCCGCGAGGGAGGCACGGTAGGCGGGAACGAGACTCTCATCCCAGACGCGCAGCCCCAGCACGGTACGCCCGGACCCGTCGCCGCCGCGGCCGAGCCACAGGACGGCCGTGACCAGCAGCGCGGCGGTCAGTGCGACAGCGAGTACGACGCGGGTCGACGTCCTCATTTCACCCCCGTCCACGCGATCGAGCGCAGCACCTGCCGCTGGAAGATCACGAACAGCACCACCAGCGGCGCGATGGCCAGCGTCGTGGCCGCCATCACCAGGGTCCACTGCGCGTTGTAGCGGGTCTGCAGGTTCGCCGTCGCCACGGTCAGCACCTGCCACGAACGGCCGCTGCTCGCGACCAGCGGCCACATGAAGTTGTTCCATTGCGAGACGATCGTGATGAGCGTCAAGGTCGCCAGCACCGGCCGGCTCATCGGCACCATCACGTGCACGATGATGTCGAGGGTGTTCGCGCCGTCGAGCCGCGCCGCACCGATCAACTCCTGCGGAATCGCGCGAAAGTACTGCCGCAGCAAGAAGATCGCGTACGGCGATCCGAACACGAACGGCAGCACGAGCGCCCAGAACGTATTCAGCAGGCCCAGTTCGGCGAACATCAGATACAGGGGGATGAGGGTCACCATCGGCGGCACCATCATGGTGCCCAGATACACCCAGAACAGCCCGTCGCGGCCCGGGAATTCGGTGCGGGCGAACGCGTATGCCGCCAGCACCGAGGTGACCAGCTGGCCGCCGGTGACGAACACCGTCATCAGCGCGGTCACCAGCACCGCACGCCCGAACCCGTAGTCCAGCACCGTCCGGAAGTTGTCCGCGGTGGCCGGATGCGGCAGGGCCAGTAGTGACCCGGTGGCGAACTGGTCGGGTGTCTTGACCGCGGTGAGGGCGCTGAGCAGCAGGGGCGTCACGGTCAGCAGCGCGCCGGCCGAGAGCACCGCGTAGGCCGCGGCCGAACGCAGGCGATCAGAATTCATAGGTGGTCCGATTTCGGAAGTAGCGGTGCTGCGCCACGGTGATCGCGAACATCACCGCGAACACCACCAGCGCCATGACGGCGGCGCGGCCCGGACGCGCCGCGTCGAAGGCCTCGGAGAAGATTCGCATCGCGAGCACATCCGTGCGATCGCCCGGGCCGCCCTTGGTCAACGCGTACACGGTGTCGAAGGTCTGGAACGCGGTCAGTACCCCGGTGACCAGCACGAAGAACATGGTGGGGCGCAGCAGCGGCAGGATCAGCCAGCGGATCCGGCGCCAGCCGGTCGCGCCGTCCAGCGCTCCCGCGTCGAGGATCTCGCTCGGGATCGCGCGGATCCCGGCCACGAAGAACAGCGCCACGTACCCGAAGTTCGCCCACACGCTCACCGCGGCCACCGACGGCAGCGCCAGCGCCGGATCCGACAGCCATTCGACACGCCTGCCGAGTACGGCGTTGACCGCACCCCCGGTGGGGGCGAACATCCACTGCCACACCACGCCGACCGCCACCGGCGCGCACATCCACGGCAGCGCGTACATGATTCGCAGGCTCGTCCCGCCGCGCCGCCGGGCCAGCAACGCCGCCACCGTGAAACCCAGCACGGTCTGCGCGGGCACCACGATGGCGGTCAACGCCAGCGTCACCAGTAGCGCATGGCCGAACGCGGCGTCGCCCAGCACCGAGCGCCAGTTGCGCAGCCCGACGAATTCCCTGGGCCCCAACAGGTTCCAGCTGTGCAGGCTGAGCCAGGCCACCACCAGGATCGGCAGCAGCAGGAACGCGCCGACGCCGATCAGGCTCGGCAGCAGGAGAACATAGCTCGTCACGCTACGACGAGCCGCACGCCGGTTCATGTGCTGCGACGTTACCGCCCCGGCCCGACCCCGCACGGCGGGCGGGGCTGCGGAATCAGTCGGTGGGGCCGCCCGCCACGTAGATCACCTGGCCGGATACGAAACCGGCGCCCTCGCTCACGAGGAACGAGGTGGTGTGCGCGATGTCCTCGGGAGTGCCCACCCGCTGCACGGGAATCTGCGATGCGGCAGCCTTCTGGAAGTCCTCGAACGAGACTCCGACACGCTCGGCGGTGGCGGCGGTCATGTCGGTGACGATGAATCCCGGAGCGATCGCGTTGGCCGTGACGCCGAATTTGCCCAGCTCGAACGCCAAGGTCTTGGTGAAGCCTTGCAGCCCTGCCTTCGCCGCCGAGTAGTTCGCCTGTCCGCGATTGCCGAGCGCGGAGGTGCTGGACATGTTGACGACGCGTCCCCACCTCTGCTCGACCATGTACTTCTGCACCGCGCGGGTGAGCAGGAAGGCTCCGCGCAGGTGCACGTTCAGCACGGCGTCCCAGTCCGCGACGCTCATCTTGAACAGCAGGTTGTCCCGCAGGATGCCGGCATTGTTCACCACGACCGTCGGCGCGCCCAGCTCGTTTTCCAGCTGCTGGACGGCGGCGGCGACCGACTCCTCGTTCGACACGTCGGCGCCGAGCGCGACGGCTCGCCCGCCCGCCTCGGTGATGGCGTCGACCGTGTCGGCGCAGGCTGCCGCGTCGAGGTCGAGCACGCCGACACGAAGCCCGTCCGCCGCCAAGCGCTTGGCGATCGCCGCACCGATCCCTCGTGCCGCGCCGGAAACCACTGCCACTCGTTCGCCCATGAGCGCGTCCCTTCGTCGGTCGGATGTCGGATCAGTCATACCGCTCCGGCCTGTCGCCGTGGCCGGGACCGGCCGCCGAGCGAGCCGCCGGAATCGGCCCGGGTGAATTACCACAACTCTCGAGCAGAAGGCTTGCTCCGCCCGCGGCCCGATGTTTCGATCGGCGGGTGACCGACCAGAACGAGCCTCCCCGAATCGTCAGCGCCAGCCGTGAGATCGACGCGGGTCCGGCGGCCATCTTCGAGCTCATCGCCGATCCCGCCGAGCAGCCGCGCTGGGACGGCAACGACAACCTGGCCGAGGCCGCGACGGGGCAGCGGGTGCGGGAAGCCGGGGTCGTGTTCAGCACAACCCTGACCAACGGAGCCGTCCGCGACAACCACGTGGTGGAGTTCGCCGAGGGCAGCCGCATCGCGTGGCGCCCGTCGGAGCCCGGCAAACAGCCGCCCGGCCACCTGTGGCGCTGGGAGCTGGAGCCGGTGGGCGAGGGTCGCACCCGAGTCACCCATACCTATGACTGGACGTCGCTCACCGACGAGAAGCGCCAGGTCCGCGCCCGCGCGACCACCGCGGACAAACTGTCGGCCTCCCTCGACCGCCTCGCCGAACTCGCCGAGCAGCAGGCGGTTTCGCCACCGCAGTGACCGCCGTCGGCCGGTGGCAGCTCGCCCCGCGGCCCGTTGTCGCGGGAACCCTCAACGGGGGGCTGCCGCGGGCCGGCAGCAGGCCGATGAGCCCGGCTTCTTGCCTTTGCGTGCTGATCATGTCGCGGGCGGTCTGCTCGACCACTGCGGCGCTCAACTGGCGATCCGCCGCCTGCACGATCTGGATGCCACCGTTGTGGTCGCGCTGCGTCAGGCGGAGGAACCGAGGCGCTCGGTGGGCAAGGACGGCCACAGTGGTCCGGTAATCTTGCCCGAATGACCTCGCCACGCCGTGTGAACAGGGGGCCGAAGGCGGCGGCCGGCAACCGGGCAGCCTTGATCCAGGCGGCACGAGAGGTTTTCGCGGACAGTGGCTTCGACGCGCCGTTCAGTTCCATCGCGCGGGCCGCCGGAGTCGGCCAGGGCGTGCTCTACCGGCACTTCCCGACGCGGGAGAGCATCGCGCTGGCGGTGTTCGAGGAGAACATCGACGGTATCGAGGCGCTGGCCGCCGATCCCGCGGTCACCGTCGACGACCTGCTGGCGATCATGGTCGAGCAGATCACCACCTCGGCGGCGTTCATCGCCATGATCCACCCCACCAACACCGACGACATGCGCCTGTTCGAGGTAGCGCGCCGGCTGATCACCCTCATCGCGGACAAGCTGGAGGATCCGGGTCAGCGCGGCACGATCAGTGCCGACATCACCACCGCGGATGTGGTCTTGGCGCTGGCGATGCTGGCTGCCGTGCTGTCGAAGACCGACGCGCAGTCGAAGAAGGAGACCGCCCGGCAGGCATGGGCGTTGCTGGATCGCGCGTTGCGCGGCTGAGAGCACGCCCGCTTTTCACGGCGCGCGCTGGATCGACGCCAGCTCGTCGGCGACGCGCTCGAATGACCGGATGACGTGCAGGAGCCCGTTGCCGAATTCGCGTTGCCCGAAATCTATTCCGCTTTCCGCCGACCAGCGGGTGAGCAACCGGTGTACCGTGGCGTCGGCGCCGCGGGTACGTAGTCTCACCGCGGTGGCGTGTGCGTGTCGCTGTGCCGAATCGGCCACGGCGACAACGCCTTCGGCGGTGTAGGCGGCGGAGTCACTGATGATGGCGACCAGTTCGACGAGTTCGTCGGCGAGCCCGATCAGATCGTGGATCTGCGCGATCTCCGCGGTGATCGCCATGTGGTCGATGCAGCAGCGCAGCAGTATGCCGAGCCGGTGCAGGTGCCCGGGAAGCGGATGGATCGGCGCACCGAGCGGCGTGAGGTCCGCCAGGCGGTGCCGGATGCTGAACGGATCAGCTGGGGGAGTGCAGAATTCGGCGAGAACGATGGCGGCCGCGCGCAGGTCGAAGGCTGTCGCGGTGAGCGAGTCGTCGGGATCGGCGCGACTGGTGAGCGTTCGCATACGTCTCCTGGTGCTCGTCGCCGAGACGCCGACTTGCCCATGCCGCCCCCTCGGTCGCAGATGGAATCGGTCGCATGACAAGGCTCTCGACATGTGTTTGCCAAAAGATTGCCAACAGCTGCTTCCGGACCGGCGAACGATCCGGATACGTTTGTCCGGTAGGTGACCAGTCTGACCTATGAGCGCGGTGTCGTCAAGCTGCCGACGCGGCGCGGTCTGAGCTTCCGCAGGGCTGGGGACCGGCTGTGGCTCAATTATTCGGGCGGCGAAAAGCGCTGGTATAACGCATTCCCGGGCAAAAGGGGCGAGCGGTGATCACTCGCGTTTCGTGCGGGTCGGGCAAAGTGTGCCCGTCCGGTCTCTGATGTCCCGCAGTCGTGAACGCGTGGAGATGTGGCGGCGCGTACGGACTGCGGTAGGTGAAAGAAGGGTCTTGACCAGGCAATTGCTGACTCGGTGATATAGGTCACAATTCAGCTCGGCAGAAGCGCCGCCATCGGATCGTGAACCGCCTTAGTGTGTGTGCGGCAGAACCTTCCGGCGAGGGGCTCGGCGATCCGCTTCTCACCCGCCGCTCCGCTCTCCGGATCCTTCGCTGGTTCGGCACGCGGCCGCCTCTCGGCCGCGCGGCTCGCTGATCCGCGATGGCCGGCGCGATGGTCGGTACCCATCGGAGTCGGTGTCCGCGGCCGGACCTGTCGATATCTTCATCGGTGACACCGGGATGGGAACCATGGCTGTACGATCCGTCGATTCCGTTGACCGAGGCGCTCCAGTATCGCCCTCCTTCACTCGCTGGCGAGACCGGACGCGCCGGTGCCCGCATCGGTACCGCTTGGCGGTGGTCGCGCCGAACATCGCGGACGTGGTGCGCTGGACCGGCGGGTGGCTTTTCGATCGCACCGTCGCGGGATGGGAGGTCACGGTGCTGGTGGCCGATCCGGGGGACATCCGCCCGCTGCGCATCCTCGGGGTGACGGCACTCGACCTCGAGCAGTTCTCGGCCGCGCCGGTGCGAGAGACGTGGCCGCAGTCGGTCGCCGTCGCCTCCGCAATGTATCTGTCCGACAGCCGGGTTCGCGATGGCGTGCTCGACTGTCTCGACCGAGGGCGCACCGAGGTGACGATGTGGGGCGAGGGACTTCCCGTCGAACTCGATCATCGGGTCGGTTCGGTGCAGCACCAGGTCAGCCTGGCCGGACGGGCCTTCAAAGCGTGCGCGATGCGGGCGGCGGGGCTCGCGACCGAAGTGGTCGGTCCGGTCGAGATATTCCGGACGGGAGGGGCATCGCGGATGTACCCGGGATACGGCGTCGACCTCGTGCCCGCCGGGTGATCGGGAGGCCGCGGCGGACCGGAACTCGCCGAAGCAGGGAAGGGCTTATTTCAAGTTAGCCTAACCTTATGAACGCGAGCACGGTGGTGCACGAGCCCGGCAAGCGGATCGTCCGCTCGCGCCAGCGATCCCGCAAACCGGTGCGGCGCGCACTGATCTCGATCCACCGCTGGTCGGCGTTGATCCTCGGCACGGTCCTCGTGGTCCAATCGACATCGGGGGCGATCCTGCTCTACCACGCCGAACTGTTCCGGGCCCAGCACGCCTCGTTCTATCGGCACACGGACGCGCCGCCGGTGATCGACACCGAGCAGGCCGCCGCGCTGGTGCGTGCGACAGATCCCGATTTCGCCGTCGGCTGGGTCGGCGTGGACGGCGGTGTGATCGCGATCGGAAACGCGCAGTACACCGCCGCCTACTCCGTCGATCCCGGTACCGGACGAATCAACGAGCGGGTCAACCTGACCGATGGTGTGCTGGGTTGGCTGGCCAATCTGCACAACTGCGCGTTCGGCTGCGCGCGCTACTCCGGAGCGATCCCGCTCATGGAGAACCAGGCTCCCCTCATCGACATCAAGTGGGGCGCGGTGATCCTGGGCTCGCTCGGCACACTGTTGGTAACGCTCGCGGTGTCCGGTGTGGTCATCTGGTGGCCGTCGCTCAGGCGGTTACGCAACGGGTTCCGGGTCCGCCTGCGGAAGGGGCGCTTCGCCCGGGACCGCGACCTGCACGACGTCATCGGCGTTCTCGCCGTCCCGTTCCTGCTGGTGTGGGGCATCACCGGGACCACCATCGAATGGCCGGCCGTCCAGCGGGCCTGGCTCGTCGCCACCGGCGGCAACACGACTCTGGAACGTACGGAGAGATCCTTCGAGCCGCGCTCGAGCGTGGCGGACCGGGCTCCGCTATCCATCGGCGAGGCCGGTGCGATCGCGCAGCGCGCCGCGCCGGGCCGACTCGCCTACCTGCTGCTGCCCACCGACGCCGCCCCGTACTACCGCGCCGCCGTGGCCGGCGCCTATTCGCCACGCGAGCATCGCCTCTTCTACAGCGGTGACGTCCTGGTCTATGTGAACGCCTACGACGGCGCCGACGTCAAGGTGGTCGACGCGAGCCACGACCGGCCGCTGGCGAACACCTTCTACGCCAAGGTCTTCGAGCCCGCCCACTTCGGCTGGCTGGTGAACGGCTGGTGGCGGCTGGTCTGGCTGGTCTTCGGCCTGACTCCGCTCGCGCTCGCGGTCACCGGGTTGTCGACCTGGCTGTTCCGCCGCGGAACCGAACGCCGTCGCAACGGCGCGAGGGCGTAGCCGCCCCACGGGTCACGACGGGAAGTGGATCACTTGCCGGGCGAAGACCGTGTCGGGATCTGCGAGGTGATTCGCCGCCGCGACCACCCCCACCCTGGTGTCCAAATCGGCGGGGCCGTACTCGTGGTGGCACATCGTCCGCAGCGTATCGCCTGCGACGGTGCGGCGCCGGTTCAGGCCGGGCACGATGAGAATGTGGCCGGGATCCGGTTCGCTCCCGGAGGGCAGGTGGTTCGCCAGTTCGATCAGCAGCGCGAGGTGGTCGTCGCCGTACCAGCGCTCGGCGAGTACCGCGAGAGTCTCGCCTTCCGTCACCGTGTGGTGGCCGACATCGGCCAGCTCCGGGATGTGCAGCCACGCACCTTGTTGTATCTCGCGTTGTGCCACACCGTTGACCACCTCCCAGATCAACTGGACATGGGTGTCCTCGCTGCCGTAGTAGCGCTGGGTGATCTGCTTGCGCGCCGCGGTGGAGTCGGAAGTGGTGACGAGGTGGCGCCGGGTGATGTACGGGAGCAGGAGCTGTTGTCCGACGTCGATCGAATTCGGATCGGCGAGATGGTTCTGGCGCGCGATCGCCGGGAACAGACTGCTGTCGCCGTACTCGCGGTGCGCGATCGCGGAGAGGGTGTCGCCAGGTCGAACTTCGTACTTTTTCATTACTTCCGCCTTTTCCGAGAATGCCGCCGGTGGGAGCCGCGACCCGGCGGGATTCGTCGTCGCCGTAGCTGGGCTTCGGCCGACTCCGGACGCCTACCGGTCACGAAGGGTTTCGCAGTACCGAATGCTCGTCGCGGATAGTCGCCTGATCGTGAGTAGGCGACTACTCGTTTTCATCGGCGCTGCTGTCGGGCGGGCTGGAGCGAGACGCTGAGCACCGTGATGCCCGGGAGGAAACCGATCGCGCCCGGTGGAGGCGAAGGGCGATCACGGGGTGTCAGTGTCGGGAAGCCAGCTGTTGCCGGGCCCCCGGCACGGACAGGCACCCTTCCGAGTCGTCGGGGTTCGGCATCGTCTCGGGACCCGGTGGATCTCGCACTGGCCGTCAGGACGATCTCGACCGCGAGCTGCTGCGCGGATACCTCGAAGACCGCCTCGCCGCACTGCGAGCACGACGTAACCAACTCGACCGGCGCCGGCCCGACCAGAACGCCGCCGCCGACCTCATCGTCGAACACGCCACGATGCGGATTCAGGCCGAAATCGATTGGCACGAAGAATTACTCGGCCACATCGACAAACTGGACGCACCCCGTCCGTGATCCGCTGGGCAGAGCGTTCGCGGCGCGTTCGGCTGACGGGTGCTCGAAGCGGCCGTAGGCAGTTCTTTTCGATCGTGTGAAGAAGGGCTGAGGCTGATTCGCCCACCGGAGTGCGGGTAGCGCGAAGACGTGGCGCAAAGAGCCATAGTCGGTTTCATCCGCTACCGAAAGGAGCATGTGATGGCAGACCAGAACAACCCCGGGCAGTTCGGAAACCGCTCCGATACCGAGGAGCAGGCGCGTCGCGGCGGCCAGGCCAGCACCGGCAGCTTCGGCGACCGCAACTCCGCCGATCCGAGTGCGGCCGGACGCAAGGGCGCCGAAGCGCAGCCCGGTGAGGCCAAGGTGCGCGGCGGTAAGCACAGCCACGCCGGTCACTGACGTCGACCAGAACACGGGCCGGGCGGAACAACCGCCCGGCCCTTTTCGTCTGTCCACACACGGCCGAACCGGGGAGCGTCGAGGAGGCTTTCCGTTCCTCGCTTATGTGACTTCTTATTAGCGGTCGCCGAGGATATGGTCTGAAGCGCTTCCGTTACCGGATCATCCGACCCAGGCACGCCGACTGATTACGAAGCCTGCGCAGCACAGCTGTGAATCTGCTGGTAGTGGCCGGTGATCTTGCCTGCTGGCGCGGATTGTTCGCTACCGCGCGAGGCTGTATCAGCAAGTCGTCGAAAGTGGGGACAGCGGACGTCACCGCTTGCTAAGTTAATCACTGTTCTTATCGTTGCGACGGCGGGAAACGGGCGTCGCCGACCCTCGTCGCATCGTCACGGTGACGCCCCGGCTCAATGAGGAGTGGTGTTGTGATGGATGGTTTCAGTAGGCGTGAGGCGTTGCGGGCTGGTGGGGTGTTGGGGGCGGTGGGTGCGTTGTC
>NZ_JBEXYF010000039.1:0-72842 GCF_040630775.1 Nocardia sp. NPDC005745 | reverse complement strand
CCAGTGCCACAGACCGCCCATAGGTTGACGCCGCTTCAATCACACCCAGTTCGTCTGCAAGCCGGGCCCGAGGCGGTATCACGCCTCGGCCGCCACCTCGGTCACTCGTCAGCTGACGGAGACGCTGCCGCCCTTGGGCAGGTAGCCGATCTTCTCCACCGGCAACTCGCCGACCACGGAGCCGGTGCAGTCCCGGCCGGAGTACAGCGTGACGGCACGATCGGTGCTGTTGACGACGGTGATCTGGAACGTGGTGTAGAAGGTGCCGTCGGTGTTCAAGCAGCCCACCGGATCCGCGTGCAGCTCACCGTTGATCGACAGCGTTCCGACCGCGGCCTGCGCCGTCCCCGCCGACAGCATGGCCGCGGCCCCCGCCAGGGCCAGCGCACCGACAAACCCAGCAGTACGAATCATTCGTGCCTCCAGTTCTTTTCGATGTCGACCAACCCCGAAGCCGACGTCTCGTGAAATGCGCCTGTGATTCTGTCACGAGTTCCAGCGGGACGGAACCGTGCTGGTCGAGACGCCGGGAGACACGACATCGCCCGGCCGGGCGCAGGTAGCACCCGGCCGAGCGTTTCCGCGATCAGGCGGCGGCGTGCGCGGCGCCGACCGCCGCGGTGTCCTTGCGAACCCCGAACGCCACGATGATCTCCATGATGCCGAGGATGATCAGCCACACCCCCGCCAGGACGGCCAGCGTGGCCACCGACCGCACCGGCCAGACGATCAGCACGACGCCGGCGGCTGCGGTAACGACACCGAAGAACACCTGCCACCAGCGCCCCGGCATCCCGGGTTCGGAGATCGCGGCTACCAGCAGCGCGATCCCGCGGAACAGCCAGCCGATGCCGATCCACAACCCGAGCAGCAGGATCGAGGCCAATTCGTCGCGGAAGCAGAAGACGCCGACCACGATGGACAGCACCCCGATGATGAACGACAGCACCCGCAGGCCCGCGCCGCCAGGCGCTCCGAAGGCCGCGATCAGCTGCAGGAAACCGGTGACCACGAGGTAGACGCCGAAAATGACGCCTGCCGCCAGCAGGGTGATGCCCGGCCAGGCCAGGATCAGGATGCCGAGGATCACCGCCAGGATGCCGGTGAGCAGGATGGTTTGCCACGCACGGCGGGCAAGAGACTGCAGGGGACCCTCTACCACGCTGTTTGTCGTCATGCATTGATGCTATAGCTCACCCCCTCGCGTTTTCTGACCATTTGCCCAGTGGGCCGCAACATGCTGGATCGGCCGGTACCGCCGCGTTGCCCGGAGTTCACGTTTCGCTGCTCGTGCGGTCGGGTAGTCATCTCTGAGTGACTCTTCGTTGGCGCCCCCGGGGGTGAACGGGTGGGTCGGGGTTCGGTGAGACTCGGGTGGCTAGGAGAAGAGGGTGGCGGTTCTGCTCGTGTTGCAGGCGCGTGGGCTGGGTGACCTACTCACCGCGGTCCCGGCTCTCCGCGCACTGCGCCGGGCCAAACCGCACGATCGCATCGTTTTGGCGGCCCCGCAGCGACTGAAGCCGATCGTCGATCTGATCGCCTCGGTCGACGCGCTGGCGCCCACCACCGACCCGGGCAACCTTCGCTGGGACGCGCCTCCTCCCGAGTTGGCGGTCAACCTGCAAGGCGCGAGCGCCGAAAGCATCGTCGCGCTGTCCAAGACCCGGCCCGGACGCATCCTCTCCTTTCGCAACGCCGCGTTCCCGGAGCTGTCCGGCCCGGAATGGGAACCCGACATGCACGAGGTGGACCGCTGGTGTCATCTGCTGGAGTACGGCGGCATCGGAGCGGATCGCCGCAATCTCGGACTGGTTCCACCGGTGTCGACGACCAGCCGCCGCGACTGCGTGGTCGTGCACGTCGGCGCGGGCGCACCGGCCCGCCGCTGGCCGCCTGATCGTTTCGCCGCGGTGGTCCGGCACCTGTTGATGCTCGGGCGCGAAGTGGTCATCACCGGCGACGAGTACGAACGCCAGCTCGCGCTGGGCATCGCCGCCCGGGCGGGGCTGCCCGTCGGCCGGGTGCTCGCCGGAGAGCAGAACCTCATCGATCTGGCCGCCACCGTCGCCGAGGCCGCCCTGGTGATCTGCGGGGACACCGGGGTCGTAGGCCTGGCCACGGCGTTCGGCACCCGCACTGTGTTGCTGTTCGGCCCCACCCCGCCCCGGCGGGCCGGTCCGCCCGCGCACCTGCTCGGCCGGCACGCGGTGCTGTGGACCGGCCACGTCGGCGACCCGGACGCCGACGCCCCCGACCCGGGTCTGCTGCAGATCGGGGTCACCGAAGTGATCAATGCCGTCGACAAGCAGCTGAGCAAGCGCAACTGGCCCGGCACGGGCTCCGACCGCCGTAAGGCGGCGTATCGGCGCGTCGGATGACCACCGTCCCGACGCCATTCGGGGAGCCGATCGCGGCGCCTGGTTCCTCCGCGGTCAGGCTTCCGCCGTCGCGGCGGTTCTGAGCGCCGCGGAATAGGAAGCGAGCGCACTCGGCCAGAACTGCTCCAGGTAGTCGCGGGCGTCGGCGAGGCCGCGCGGGTCCAGCGAATACAGCCGCCGGTTGCCCTCCGGCCGCATCATGACCAACCGCGCATCGCGCAGCACACGCAGATGCTGGGAGACCGCCGAACTGGTCACACCGACTTCGCGCGCGAGTTCACCGACCGAGCGCGCGGCCTGCGGCAAGGCCTCGAAGATCGCGCGGCGAGTCGGGTCCGCGAGCGCAGTCAAGGCCTGAACTCCATTAGTCGCCACTCACACAGTGTGGGCGTCCGGCGTTTCATCGGTCAACTCCTGGGAAGGGCGCCATATCCCCAGCTCGCGTGGGCAACGCCCACATGTCGTTACCTCGCCGTGACCGTCGAGCTGGGCTTTTATCCCCGGTGATGGTTGCCACAAGATAGCGGACCGGTGCGGCAGCTACCGTACGTTCGACCCCATGCCCGTGACCTTTCCGTTACCGATCCGTCGCGGCGTGACCCGATTACGCCGCGACCGCACCGTCACCCGAGTGGTCGCCGCCTCCGCGGTCGTCACCGCCTCCTTCGGCATCATCGCCGCAGCACAGCAGGACCCGGACACCGACGCGTCCGCCCGGCTCGTCGCCGGGAAGATCGCGTCGGGCGAGATCCGCCCGGCCGAGGGCACAGCGCAGTTCGCCCTCTTCACCCCGCCCGACAACCCCGCGCCGCAGGCAGCGCCGGTGCCCTGGGATCCGAACCGCGTCGCGCAGGAGTTCACCCGCCCGAAGACCGTCCGCCCGGTAGCCGGTGTGCTCACCTCGAATTTCGGCGCTCGCTGGGGCGCGATGCACGCCGGCCTGGATTTCGGTGACCCGCTCGGCGCGCCGATCGCCACGGTCACCGACGGCGTCGTGATCGAAGCAGGCCCCGCTTCCGGCTTCGGTCTGTGGGTGCGCGTGCAACAGGACGACGGCACCGTCGGGGTCTACGGCCACGTCAACGACATCCTCGTCGACGTCGGCCAGCCGGTCCGCGCGGGCGACGTCATCGCGACGGTCGGCAACAGGGGCAACTCCACCGGCCCGCACCTGCACTTCGAAGTCCATCTGCCCGACGGCGTGAAGATCGATCCGCAGCCCTGGCTGGCCGAGCGCGGCATCGACGTCGGGCATGCCCCCGAGGACTGATCCCGATCCTTCTCGCGGGACATGAGGGGCTCGCGAATGAACTCGGCGACAGTGCCGTCGCCCGCGACGGGCCGCGAACGCAACGACGCGTTCGCGGCCCGATTCTTTCCTCTCGCCCTCGAGACCCCGCTGCGGCACTCGGTTCCGCCGCCCCTGCGGTAGGGCCCGCGATAGCGACCCGGTACCGAAGTACTAGACGCGAATAGCGCCGCGGCGGGACGCCACACAGCGTGCGCGATTCCTACTTTCGGTCCATGTCCACAACACGTTTCGTCGCCGTGGCCCAGGACGGGTCGTCAGCGCCGCGGTCGGTCCCGAGCACGAAGGCGGCGACGGGCGCGCGGCTGCATCGACCGCTGCTCGGCACGGTGGCCGCGATGGCCACGCTCGTCTTGTTCTCCCTCGCGGCGATGGCGGTCGACGACCGTGAACTGCTCGGCGAGTCGGTCTGGCTCAAGCCGATGAAGTTCGGCCTCGCGTTCTTCCTCTACAGCCTCACCCTGGCCTGGCTGCTGTCGTTGCCGCACAAGGGAAGCCGCGCCACCTGGTGGCTCGGGACGGTGTTCGCGGTGACCGGGTTCATCGACGTCGGCTTCATCGTATTGCAGGCCGCCCGCGGCACCTTCAGCCACTTCAACACCGAGGACGATCCGGTGAACTCGATCGGTCAGGTGGTCTTCGCCTCCGGCGTGCCCGGCCTGTTCCTCGCCAACCTGCTCATCGTGCTGATCCTGGCCTGGCAGCGGTTGGTGGACCGCCCGACAGCACGGGCCATCCACGCAGGTATGGCCCTGGCCGTCGTCGGCATGGCGCTGGGCTACCTGATGGGTTTCACCGGAAAGCAGCTCGTGCGCGACAGCGACGGGCGGATCGTCGAATTGGCCGCCGGGCACACGGTCATCACCGATCCGGGCGATCTCGCGCCGCGCGACGCCATGGGCGGCATGCCGATCACGCACTGGAGCACCGTCGGCGGTGACCTGCGCGTTCCGCACTTCGTCGGACTGCACGGCATCCAGGTGCTGCTGGTGGTGGCCCTCACCCTCACCTGGCTCGCACCGCGCTACCGCTGGCTGCGTACGGAACGGGCCCGCGCCGCCGTCGTGGGTGTGCTCGCGGCCGGGTACGCCGGTCTGCTGGCCCTGGTCTTCTGGCAGGCGATGCGCGCTCAGTCGCTGATCCACCCGGACCCCGCCACCTGGCTCGCGGCAGGCGGGCTCGTCGCGACCGCCGGAGCACTGCTCGGTGCGGTGTACCTCCGCCACCGCGACCCCGGAGCCGCGCACCGCCACACGGCAGCGGGGCCGGTCAGCGCAGACGTTCCGCGTCACGGGTGAGCGCGACCAGAGTCCGGCCGAGCGCGGCCAGCTCCTCGGGCGTCGCGCCCTCCCCGATGGCGGTGGCGACGTCCTCGGCGGCGCAGCGGGCCGCGAACCAGCGATCGGCCAGGTCGGCGGCCTCTTGGGCACTGAGCACAACCGCGTCGTCGGGAATTCCGGTTCCCTTCAAGCTGTTGCGGTGTTCGTAGGCGCGTTGGCGACAGGACTGGCGGCAGTACCGGCGACGGCGGCCGGCCTCCGATTCCACGATCTCCCGCCCACACCACTGGCAGGACAAGCGGCGCGACATGACGCAGAACACTAATCGCTCGCCACCCGCGATCCGCTCAGCGACCCCCGCCGCGAATCACCCGGCATCGGGCGTGGCGAGGCCTGCGCGAGGCGGGCACTACAATGGAACGGTTCACCGCGGCCGCGTCGGGAACTATCGGCGCAGGCCCGATCGTTGTACGTAAGGTCCGGCGGGTGCCCCGCGCACTCGTGCGGACACGGTCGCAGCGCACGAAGACTCGAGCACACAGGGAGAGGCACACCATGGCAGATCGCGTACTCCGAGGCAGTCGGCTCGGAGCGGTGAGCTACGAGACCGATCGCGACCACGACCTGGCTCCGCGTCGGATCGCCCGGTACCGGACCGACAACGGCGAGGAATTCGATGTTCCCTTCGCCGACGACGCCGAGATCCCGCCGACCTGGCTGTGCCGCAACGGCCAGGAGGGCGTGCTGATCGAAGGCACCAGCCAGGAGGCCAAGAAGGTCAAGCCGCCGCGCACGCACTGGGACATGCTGCTGGAGCGCCGCAGCAAGGAGGAGCTCGAGGAGTTGCTCAAGGAGCGCCTCGACCTGCTCAAGACCCGCCGCCGCGCCTGACGGTCCGCGCTTCACGGAAAACGGCCGCCGCATCGTCGGATGCGGCGGCCGTTCGTGTCTCGCACGCCGGTCAGCGACTGGCCACCTTGCGATAGCGCAGCAGCGCCAGCGGCACGGCGACCACGAGGATCGCCACCGAGCAGGCCACCGCGTATTCGACGCAGTGGTCGGCGGCCCAGCCGGTGGGCGGGACAAACGTGGGCGGCGAGTCGTTGTCGAACAGCTTGCGTCCCGCCGCCGAGACCGCGGTGATCGGATTCCACTCGGCGATCGTGCGCAGCGGGCCGGGCAGCGTCTCGGCCGAGATGAACGCCGAGGAGATGAACGTCAGCGGGAACAGCCAGATCAGTCCGGCGCTCTGCGCAACCTCGACGGTCGGTGACAGCAAGCCGGTCAACGCTCCGATCCAGGACATCGCGAACGCGAACAGCAGGATCACCGCGAACGCCAGCACGGCATCGGTGACGCTGCCGTGAATGCGCCAGCCGACTACGTACCCGCATCCGACCATCACCGCCAGGCTCAGGATGTTCACCACGAGGTCCGACAGCGTGCGGCCCATCAGCACGGCCAGCCGCGACATCGGCAGCGCCCGCATCCGGTCGATGATGCCCTTCTGTAAGTCCCCGGCCAGTCCGACCGTGGTGAACGCTGCGTTGAACGCGACCGTCTGGGTGAAGATGCCTGCGAGCAGGAACTCCCGGTACTGGCCCCCGCCCAGTGAGGCGCCGAAGATGTAGGCGAACAAGAACACGAACATCAGCGGCTGGATCGTCGCGGTCACCAGCAGCGTGGGCACGCGCAGGATGGTCAGCAGATTGCGGTGGGCGACGATCGCGCTGTCCCGGAACAGCCGCAGGCGCGGGGCGGAATTCGGCTGCGCGGCCGTGTTTCTCGGCTCCGGCTCCGCCTTCGGGGTGGCCTCCCCCACCATTGCCGTGCTCACGACATGATCTCCTCTTGTACGTCGTCGGTCTCCGGTTCCGTGGCGGGCGCGCTTCCCGGTTTGCCGGTGAGGGAAAGGAATACGTCGTCGAGGCTCGGCCGGTGCACGTTCGCGTCGACCACGCAGACACCCGCGTCGTCGAGCCTGCGCAGTGCCTCCACCATGGTGCGTGAACCGTCGCCGACCACCACCGATACCTCGTCGGTGCCCGCCTCGTGGGCGGGCTCGCCGACGCCGATCTGCGCCAGTACGACCAGCGCGGGCTCGGCGGCCTGCCCGGCGGCCAGGGTGACGGTGAGGCGGTCGCCACCGATCGAGGTCTTCAGCTCGTCGGCCGAGCCGCGGGCGATGACCCGCCCGTGGTCGATGACGGTGATGCGGTCGGCCAGCAGGTCGGCCTCTTCGAGATACTGCGTGGTGAGCAGCACCGTGGTCCCGTCGTCGACGAGCTCGCCGATCACCCGCCACATGTCCAGCCTGCCGCGCGGGTCCAGACCGGTGGTCGGCTCGTCCAGCACCACCACGGCGGGCCGGGCGACCAGCGCACCGGCGAGATCGAGCCGCCGGGCCATGCCACCGGAGTAGGTTCCGGCCCTGCGGTGCGCGGCGTAGTCGAGCCCGAGGACGCCGAGCAGTTCGGTGGCCCGGGCCGACGCCTGGCGCGGGGACATCCCGTACAGCCGGGCCACCATGCGCAGGTTCTCGTAGCCGGACAGGTTGCCGTCGACGGCGGCGTACTGGCCGGACAGGCCGATCCGTTTGCGCGCCGCCGCGGGATCGCGCAGCACGTCGATGCCCGCTACCCGCACCGACCCGCCGGACGGTTTCAGCAGCGTGGTGACGATCCGCACGGTCGTCGTCTTACCCGCGCCGTTCGGGCCGAGCAGGCCCATCACGGTGCCGGTGGGGATTCGTAGGTCGACCTCGTCCAGCACCCGGACCCGGCCGTAGTTCTTCACCAGGCCGGTTACCTCCACCGCGAAGCTCACCTGGGCGTCTCCTTCGTCTCCAGCCACCTGCGCAGCACCGGCCCGATCACCGCCAGCGCGTCCGGGGTGGTCATCGCGGAGTGCGCGCAGCGCAGCTCGTGGTCATGGACGGCACCGGTGACGTGCGGCTGCCAGGCGTCGGCGCGCCGGTCGGGGTCGTTCCGGTTGACCGGGTCGTCACCCGCGGTGAAGAACAGCAAATCGCCGTCGAACGGCCGGGGCCGGAAGCTGTGCGCGAGCACGGTGCCGTTCTCGTAGCCCGCGTAGAGCCGCTCCAGATGCTCCACGGTCAGCGCCGCGAACGGCCCGGACCGGGCGCGCAGCAGTTCGGCCGCGTCCCGCAGGCTCATGTCCGGATCGATCTCGCCATCGAGGTCGTCGTTGCCGAATTCTCCGACGATCTCGGCGACGCTCGGGGTCGCGTGCGCGAGCAATTCGTCGGACAGCCGGTAGCTGTCCATCATCGACAGCAAGGCGACCTCCTCGCCCGCCTCTTGCAGCTGCACCGCCATCTCGTGGGCGATCAGCCCGCCGAGCGACCAGCCGAGCAAGTGGTAGGGGCCCTCCGGTTGGATCTGCTTGATCGCGGCCACGTAGTGACCCGCGGCCTCGGCGATCGACTCGTAGCTGTCCTCCCCCGCGACGTGCGGAGCCTGCAAGCCGTAGACCGGCCGGTCCGCGGGGAGGTGCGCGAGCAACCCCGAGTAGCACCATGCCAATCCGATCGCCGGATGCACGCAGAACAGCGGCGCCTGACTCGCCGCGGTGCTCGGCCGGATCGGCAGCACCGGCGCGAGCATCGCCGCCACCGCGCTGCCCGAGGACGCGTCCGCACCGTCCAGCCGCGCCGCGATCGCCGCGGGCGTCGCGTCGCCGAACATCAACTGCACCGGCAGATCGATGCCCGTCTCTCGCACGTGCGCGACCACTTTCGTGGCCAGCAGCGAGTTGCCGCCGAGTTCGAAGAAGCCGTCGTCGACGCCCACCGACTCCACACCGAGTACCTCGGCGAAGGCCGCGCACAGCGCCTCCTCCGCGGGGGTGGACGGTGCGCGGTAGCCCTCGCCCGCGGTGAACACCGGCTCCGGCAGCTTCGCGCGATCCAGCTTGCCCACCGGGCTGAGCGGCACCTCGTCGAGCAACATGATCGACTGCGGGACCATGTAGTTCGGCACCAATCCGGTCAGGTGCCCGGTCAACTCGGCCGCGGTGAGCGTCACGCCGTCGCGCGCCTTCACATACGACACCAGCGCCGTCGCGCCGGCCGGGGTGCGATGCCCGATGGTGGTCGAGAACGCCACCGCGCCATGGCGAGCGAGCGCGGCGTCGACCTCGCCCAGTTCGATGCGGAAGCCGCGGATCTTGACCTGATGGTCGGTGCGGCCGACGTACTCGATCTCCGGCGCGGCATCCACCGCCGCCCCGTGGTCGCGCGACCCGGCCCACCAGCGCACCAGATCGCCGGTACGGTACATCCGCTCGCCCGGCTTGCCGAACGGATTGGCGACGAACCGCTGGGCGGTCAATCCCGGACGGTTCAGGTAGCCGCGGGCCAGCGCGTCACCGGCCAGGTGCAGTTCACCGGTCACCCCGAGCGGAGCCGGATGCAGTCGCGCGTCCAGGATCGCCGCGTTCACGCCACGGATGGGTCCGCCGATGGTGATCGGCTCGCCAGGAGTCATCGGCTGGGAGATGACCGTGACGATGGTGGTCTCGGTGGGGCCGTAGACGTTGTACAGGCTGCGGCCGGGCGCCCACCTGGTCACCAGGTCCGGCGGCAACGCTTCACCGCCGACCAGCACGTGCTGCAACTCGCGCAGCCCGGTGGGGTCGACCGTGCCGAGGGCGGAGGTGGTGATGAACGCGTGGGTGATTCGTTCCGCGGCGAACACCTGGCGCAGATCGTCGCCGCCGACCACGCCGCCGGGCGTGATCACCAGGGTCGCAGCGCCGCCGAGGGACAGCAGCAGATCGAGCATCGCGGCGTCGAAACTCGGGGTGGCGAAGTGCAGCACGCGGCATCCCGGCTGGACGTCGAACCGGTGGGCGGTCTCGGCGGCGAAGTTCGACAATCCGCCGTGCGTGACCATCACGCCCTTCGGTGTGCCGGTGGAGCCGGAGGTGTAGATCACGTACGCCGGGTTGTCGATTCGCAGTGGAGCGAGGCGCTCGGTGTCGGCGATCGGCACGTCCGGCGCGTCGAGCACCCGCGCGCGGAAGGCCGGATCGTCGAGCACGATCCACTCCGTGCCCTCGGGCAGCTCGCCGCGGTAACCCGCCAGCGTGATACCCAGCGCCGCACCGGAATCCGACAGCATGTGCGTGATGCGCTGCTGCGGGTACAACGGGTCGACCGGGACGAACGCCGCCCCGGCCTTGGCCACCGCGAGCACCGTCGCCACCGACTCGATCGATCGCGGGATACCCAGTGCCACCAGGGTTTCCGGGCCGACGCCACGGGCGATGAGCACCCGCGCCAGCCGGTTGGTCCAGCGATCCAGGGCGTCGTAGGTCACCTCGGTGCCGTCGGAGACCAGGGCGACGGCGGCGCGATCGACGCTCGCGGCCTGCTCGAAGACCTCGGGGAAGGTGATCGGCCGGTCCGGTTTCCCTCCGCGTACCGGAGCCAGCCCCGACCACTCGGCGGGATCGAGCAGCTCCAGATCGCCCACCGCGGTGGTCGGGTTCGCGGCGATCGCGGCGAGCAGCCGGGCGAGGCGCTTGCCGAGCCGCTGGGCGGTCGGCTCGTCGAACAGATCTCGCGCGTAGTTCACCGACACCGTGATGCCGGCCGGATCGCGGTGCGCGGTCTGTGTTTCGGTCAGGGTGAACTGGAGATCGAACTTCGCGATCCCGGTGTCGATGTCGGCGGCCTCGATGCGCATCCCCGGCAGGTCCAGTCCGACGACCGGCTCGTTGCGGACCGAGAGCATCACCTGGAACATCGGATGGTGCGCCTGGGACCTGGCTGGATTGAGCACCTCCACCAGACGCTCGAACGGCAGGTCCGCGTGGGCGAAGGCGTCCAGGTCGGTTTCGCGCACCGCGTGCAGCAAGTCGGTGAACCGGGCGCCCGGGTCGATCCGCGTGCGCAGCACGAGCGTGTTGACGAACATGCCGACCAGCCGGTCCAGCGCGGGATGACCGCGGCCCGCGATCGGGGTGCCGACGGTGATGTCGTCGGTGGTGGTCATCCGGTGCAGCAGCACCGCGAGCGCGGCGTGCAGGACCATGAACAGGCTGACGTTGTTGCTGCCCGCGATCGTCTGCAACTCGCGGTGGGTGACCGGGTCCACCGCGCACTCCACGGTGCCGCCCCGGTAGGACGGAGCGGGCGGTCGCGGGCGGTCGGCGGGCACGGTCAGCAACTCGGGGATGCCGTCCAGGGCCTGCCGCCAATAGGCCAGCTGCGCCCTCACCGCCGAGTCCGGGTCGTCCTCGCTGCCGAGCACGTCCTGCTGCCACAGTGTGTAGTCGGCGTACTGCACCTCCGGCTCCGGCAAGTCCGGCGCGCCGCCGCCGCAGGCCGCGCGATAGGCCACCGCGACGTCGGCGGCCATCGGCTCGAGCGACCAGCCGTCCATCGCGATGTGGTGCACGACCACGACGAGAACATGCTGCGCCGGTTCGTCGGCGCTGTTCGGCACCGAGATCAGCGCCGCGCGGATCGGCACGGTGGTGGCCAGATCGAATCCCGGTGCGACGAAACGCCGTACGGCGGTCTCGATCTCCTCGGGACGCGCGGTCATCCGCGCCAGCGGGAGCGCCGCCTCGGCCGGGTCGAGCACGACCTGGGCGGGTGCGCCGTCGGTCTCCGGGAACACCGTGCGCAGGGTTTCGTGCCTGACCTGTACCGCACGCAGCGCCGAGACCAGCGCGCCGACATCCAGATCGCCGGTCATGCGCAGCACGAGCGGGACGTTGTAGGCGCCCGCCGACTGTCCCCCGCTCGACCCGCCCGCGTTGAACCTGTTGAGGAACCACAGCCGCCGCTGCGCGGCCGACAGCGGTATGCGCTCCGGGCGCTCCCTGCGCACCAGCGCGGGGCGGTCCGCGTCGGACGCGGCACCCGTGTCCAGCAGCTCGGCGAGTCCGGCGACCGTCGGCGTGGCGAACACGGCGCGCACGGCGAGCCGCACGTTCGTCGCGGCGGCCAGCCGCGCGACGAGCTGGGTCGCCAGCAACGAGTTGCCGCCGATGTCGAAGAAGTTGTCGTCGGCGTGCACGCCCTCGGCCCCGATCAACTCGCCCATCACGGCGGCGACCAAGCGCTCCGCGTCGGTCCGGGGCGCACGACCGGTCGAATCGCCGACCGACTGCGGTTCGGGCAGTGCGCTGACGTCCAGCTTCCCGACGGGGGTGAGCGGGATGGTGTCCAGCACGGTGACACCGGAGGGCACCATGTGGGTGGGCAGCCTGTGCGCGACGAAGGCGCGCAGCGCTTCGGTGTCCACCCCGGCCGCGCGGTCGGCGGGCTGGACGAAGGCGATGATCCGGTCGGCGCCCGCGATGCGGCGCACCTCGGTGTGCGCGAATCGCACCGACGGGTGTTCGCCGAGCACGGCGGTGATCTCGCCGAGTTCGACACGGAAACCGCGCAGCTTCACCTGATGGTCGCTGCGCCCGAGGTAGACCAGCTCGCCCGAGGCGTTCCAGCGCACCACGTCGCCGGTCCGGTACATCCTGGCGCCGGCGGGGCCGTGCGGATCGGCCACGAAACGTGTCGCGGTGAGGCCGAATCGGTCGAAGTACCCGCGCGCGACGCCATGCCCCGAGAGGTACAACTCGCCGGGGACGCCGACCGGTACCGGGCGCAGCCGCTCGTCGAGCACCGATGCCCGGGCGCCCCGCACCAGGGTGCCGATGGTGATCGGAGCACCGACGCGCATCGGGCCGGAGATGGTGATGACCACCGTGGTCTCGGTGGGCCCGTACACATCGCACATCACCCGTCCCGGCGCCCACCGCGCCACCAGGTCCGGCGCCACCGCCTCGCCGCCGACCATGAGCGCCCGCATATGCGGCAGCGGCCAGCGTTCGTGGTCGATCGTGGCCAGTGCGGCCGGGGTCATGAAGCCGTGCGAGACGCGCTCGCGTTCCATCAGCGCGGCCAGCTCGTCACCGCCGTAGATGTCGGTCGGGCAGATCACCATCGCCGCGCCCGCCCCCAGTGCGATCAGCAGGTCCAGGATCGCCGCGTCGAAACTCGGCGTCGCGAAGTGCAGTGTGCGGGAATGCTCGTCGACGCCGACGCGGTCGCGGATCTCGTCGGCCAGGTTGGCCAGACCGCTGTGGGTCACCGCGACGCCCTTCGGCGTTCCGGTCGACCCCGAGGTGTAGATCAGATAGGCCAGATCGGCCACCTGGATGTTGCGCGAACGCTCGCGGTCATGGATCGGGGCGTCGTCGTGGCCTTCGAGTTCGGCGGCGAACTCGGGGCGGTCCAGCAGCAACCACTCGATGTCGCGCCCCGCCGGGGCGCCCTCGCGCAGGTGCTCCACATGCGCGGTGATCGCGACGCCGGTCGCGCAACCGGAGTCGGCGAGCATGTGCCGGATGCGGTCGGCGGGGTACTTCGGGTCGACCGGGACGAACGCCGCGCCGGACTTCGCCGCCGCCAGCATCGCCACCACCGAGTCGATCGAGCGGATGAGCCCGAGCGCCACCCGCGTCCCCGGCCCGAGTCCGCGCGCGATCAGCGCGCGCGCCAGGCGATTCGAGCGCCGGTCGAGCTCGGCATAGGTGAGTGACGTCGTGCCCGCGCACAGCGCCGTGTGGTGTGGATACCGCTGCGCGGTCGCGGTGAAGTACTCGGCCAGCGTGCACGGCGGGGCCGCCCGGCCGCCCCGCGCGGGGGCGAGGGTGCGGCGCTCATGGTCGGTGCGCGCGTCGACGTCGCGGATCAGCACGCGCGGGTCGCCGGTGACGGCGGTGAGCACGCGCAAGAATCGGTCCGCCAGCGTCTCGATCGTCATCGCGTCGAAAAGCTCGGCGGCGTAGACGAATTCGAAAACGCTGTCCGCCTCGCCCGCGATGGACCCCGGTCGGCCGGTGTCGTTCGCGACGCGCAGCTCCAGATCGAACTTCGCGGACGCGATGTCCAGCGGCTCCGCGCGCAGCGCGAGACCGGGCAGTTCCAGCGTCGGCGCCGGACCGTCCTGCACGCTCAATGCGACCTGGAACAGCGGGTGCCTGCCCGAGGAGCGGGCCTCGGCGCCGAATTCGTCCACGATGCGCTCGAACGGGATGTCGGCATGCGCCAGCGCGGCCAGCTCGGTGTCCCGATCCGCGCGCAGCAGGTCGGTGAAGCTGCGGTCCGGATCCACGTCGGAGCGCAGCACCAACGTGTTCACGAACATGCCGACCAACCGGTCGAGCTTGGTGTCGGTGCGCCCCGCCACCGGTGTGCCGATCACGATGTCGCGACCACCGGTCACGCAGCGCAACAGCACCGCGAATGCCGAACGCAGCACCATGAACTTGCTGACGCCACGCTCGCGGGCAAGCGCGGCGAGTTCGCGCTGCACCTGTTCCGGCACCGTGAAACGCACCGTCCCGGCCTGCTGGGTCGGCTCAGCGGGCCGCGGCCGGTCATACGGCAGCGGCAGCTGATCGGGGAGGTCGGCCAGCGCGGTGCGCCAGTACTCCAGTTGGGTCGCCGCGGCGCTGTCCGGATCGCCCTCCTCACCGAGGCAGGCACGCTGCCAGAGTCCGAAGTCGGCGTACTGCACCGGAAGCGGCGTCCACGACGGCGCCTCGCCCTCGTGCCGTGCCGCATAGGCGGCGGCCAGGTCCCCGGTCAGCGGGCCGAGCGACCAGCCGTCGGCCGCGATGTGGTGCAGCACGACACCGAGCAGGTAGCGCTCGGGCGAGGTGCGCAGCAGCGACAGCCGCAGGGGCGGCTCACCGGTGAGGTCGAAACCGGTGTGCGCCAGCGCTTCCAGCGCGGCCTTCGCGCCGGAGTCGTCGATATCGGTGACCGCCACCTCCGGCAGTGCGCGCTCGACCGGCAGGACCACCTGCTGGGCACCTTCGGCGTCCTCCGGGAAGACGGTGCGCAGCACCTCGTGCCGCCGCAGCACATCGGCGAGCGCTTCGCGCAGTGCGGGCACGTCGAGATCACCGGCGACGCGGATCACGAAAGCGATGTTGTAGGCACTCGATTCGGGCGCGAATCGGTTGAGGAACCACAAACGCTGCTGCGGCAGCGACAATGGGATACGTCCCGGACGCGGTGTCCGCACCGCCAGCGCCGGCCGCTGCGTCCGGGGCGCTCGATCCAGTTGCCCGGCGATCCCGGCGACCGTGGGCGCCTCGAAGATCGACCGCACCGGCAGCTCCACACCGAACTCCGCGTGCAGCGCGGCGGCGAGACGGGTGGCCAGCAGCGAGTTGCCGCCGAGATCGAAGAAGCTGTCCTCGGCTCCGAGGACCGGGCGTCCGAGCACCCCGCCGAACACGCCTGCCACGCCCAGCTCCAGCGCGGTGCTCGGCGGGCGGGAGGTTCCCGCTGCCGCGAACACCGGCGCGGGCAACGCCTTTCGATCCAGCTTGCCCGCGGGGGTGACCGGGATCGCGTCGAGCACCGCCACCGAGGCGGGCACCATGTAGCCGGGCAGCTGCCTGCGCGCGGTCTCCAGCACGGCCCGCGTCTCGACCGGCCGGTCGGCCGTGACATACGACGCCAGCCGTACCTGACCTTGCTCGTCGGTGTGCACCACGGTGAGCGCGAACCGGATGCCTGGATGCAGGCGCAGCACGTTGTCGATCTCGCGCAGTTCGATGCGGAAGCCGCGGATCTTGATCTGGTCGTCCGCGCGTCCGAGGAACCGCAGCTGCCCTGTCCGCTCCACGACGACCAGATCGCCGGTGCGGTACATCCGCTCCCCGCGCCTGCCGTGCGGGTTGGCCACGAACCGCTGCGCGGTCAGGGTGAAACGTCCGTGGTAGCCGCGGGCGACGCCGGGACCGGACACATACAGCTCGCCCGGCGTGCCCGGCGGCACCGGGTGCAAACGATTGTCCAGCACGAACAGTCGCATGCCGCGGACGGGCGAACCGAGCGGCACCGGGCGGCCCGGCTCCATCGGCCCGCTCGCGGTCGCCGCGACGGTGGCCTCCGAGGGACCGTACATGTTGTGCATGCGATGCCCGGCGGTCCAGGTCTCGACGAGTTCCTCCGAGCAGGCGTCACCGCCGACGATGACCGTCTCCAGCTCGTCGAGCCCCTCGTTCGGCACGGTGGCCAGCGCGGCGGGAGTGACGAAGGCGTGGGTGACCCGCTCATCGCGCAGCAGTGTGGCCAGTTCGGCGCCGCCGTACATGCCCGAGGGGGCGATCACCATCGTGGCGCCGGCGGCGAAGCCGAGCAGCATCTCCAGCACCGAGGCGTCGAAACTGGGCGAGGAGAAGTGCAGCGTACGTGCCGCGTCCGAGATGCCGAACAGGTAGTTCTGCTCGGCGGCGAGGGACGCGATGCCCGCGTGGGTCACCACGACCGCTTTCGGCATGCCGGTGGACCCGGAGGTGTAGATGAGGTAGGCCGGATGACTCACCCGCATCGGGTGGTGGCGCTCGTCGTCGGTGATCGGGTCCGCCGGGCGGCCCGACGACTCTGCGGTCAGTTCGCCGGAGCCCAGGACCAGCCAGTCGGCCTGACCCTTGCGGTGCTTGCCGCGCGCGGGCCACGCGGGCAGAGCCGCCAGGCAATCGGGGTCGGTCAGGCCGAGCATCGCTCCGGAGTCACCGATCATGTGCGCGATGCGCTCACTCGGGTAGTTCGGGTCGACGGGCACGTAGGCCGCACCGGTTTTGGCGACGGCCCAGATCGCGGTGATCGCGTCGAGACCGCGCGGCAGCGCGATCGCGACGACCGTCTCGGGCCCGGCGCCGTGCTGGATGAGGGCGCGCGCCAGCGTGTTCGAGCGCTCGTCGAGTTCGCGGTAGGTGGTGTCGGCGCCGAGGTAGCGCACCGCCACCGCGTCCGGCAGCCGGCGCGCGGTGGCGGCGAGCAAGGTGGCCAAGGTGATCGGCGGCTCGGCCGGCGCGCCCGCGATGGGCACGAGGTTCTCGGTTTCCCTGCGGTCCAGGATCGGCAGGTCGCCCACCGGAAGCTCAGGGGCCGCCACGCCGCCCGCCAGCACCGCGATGAACCGGCGGGCGAACGACTGCACCGTGGATTGGTCGAAAACGTCGGTGGTGTAACCGAATTCGGCCGACAGCGGGCCGTCGCCCGAGTCGTCGTGGACGACCAGCTGCAGATCGAACTTGGCGACGTCCGAAGCGATCGGCAACACTTCGGCGCGCACCCCGGGCAGATCGATCCGCAGGTCCGGCGCGTGGTCGTAGGACAGCATCACCTGGAACAACGGGTGCCGCGACGGGGAACGCTCCGGGTTGACCACCTCGACAAGCCGCTCGAACGGCACGTCGGCGTTGGCGAAGGCGTTGAGATCGGTCTCGCGGACCACGTCGAGCATGCGGTCGAATCCGACCGCCGGGTCGACCGCGGTGCGCAGGACGAGGGTGTTGACGAACATGCCGACCAGGTCGTCGAGCGCCGGATCGGAGCGGCCCGCGATCGGGGTGCCGATCGCGATGTCATCGCTCGCGCACAGCCGCGACAGCAACGTCCCCAGCGCCGCGTGCAGCACCATGAACATGCTCACGCCCCGGCTGGCCGCGAGTTCGATCGCGCCCCGGCGGATCTCGGCCGGGATGGCGAACTCGACCCGGCCGCCGACGGTCGATCTGCGTAGCGGGCGCGGGCGATCCAGCGGCAGGTCGAGCTGCTCGGGCAGGCCGGCCAGCGCCGAGCGCCAGTGGGTGAGCTGCCTGCTGAGCGCGCTGCCCGGGTCCGACTCGTCGCCGAGCAGTTCGCGCTGCCAGAGCGCGAAATCGGCATACTGCACCGGCAGTTGCGTCCACTGTGGCGCGACACCGTTCGCGCGCGCGGCCACCGCCGTCATCAAATCCTTGGCCAGCGGTGCGATGGACCACCCGTCACCGCAGATGTGATGCAACACGATGAGGAAGACGTGCCGCTGCGGACCGGTGCGGTAGAGCGCCACCCGGATCGGGGCCTGGCGGCGCAGATCGAAGCCGTACCCGGCGAATTCGGTCGCCAGCTCCGCCACATCGGATTCGGCCGCATCGATCGGGTCGAGCGTCAGCGGGATCGCCTCGGCCGGGTGGATCAGCTGGTAGGGCCCGTCCGGCGACTCCGGGAAGGTGGTGCGCAGACTCTCGTGCCGTTCGATGACGTCCACCAGACCCGCCCGCAGTGCGGCCACATCCAGCGGTCCCTCCACCGCCACCGCCAGCGGCATGTTGTACGCGGCGGCATGCTCGGAGAACCGGTTCAGGATCCACAGCCGCTGCTGTGCCTGCGACAGCGGGATCCGCTCCGGTCGTTCGGCGGGCGCCAGCCGCGGCGAGGAGACGTCGGCGGTCTGCGTGGCGAAGCGACGGGTGAGCGCGTCGATCGTCGCGGCCTCGAACAGATCCCGGATGGTCAGCGCGGTGCCGAGCGCGGCGTTGATCCTGGACACCGCCCGCGCGGCGATGAGCGAGTTGCCGCCCAGATCGAAGAAGTTGTCCTCGACGCCGACCTCGGTGTCGAGCACCTCGGCGAAGATGCCCGCGAGGACCCGCTCCACCTCGGTGCGCGGCTCGGCGATCGGCCGGATCGACCGCACGCTCGGCGCGGGAGCGGGCAGCGCTTTGCGATCGATCTTGCCGTTGGCGCTCAGCGGCAGCTCGTCGAGTTCCATCAGCGCGGAGGGCACCATGTACCCGGGCAGCGTGTGCCGCAGCGCGGTCAGCAGCGCCGCCGTGTCCAGCGGAGCGTCGTCGTCCTCGTGCTTCGCCGCGACCACGTAGGCGACCAGCTCGTCACCGGTGCGTCCGGTGTGCGCAACGCACACCGCGCGAGCCACCTTCGCGTCGTCGAGCAGTGCGGCCTCGATCTCGCCGAGCTCGATGCGCAGACCACGGATCTTGACCTGGAAGTCGCTGCGGCCCAAGTATTCCAGCACACCGGGCTCGCCGCCGGAGCGGCCGATCTGCCAGCGCGCCAGGTCACCGGTGCGGTACATCCTGGCGCCCGGGGTGAACGGATCGGCCACGAAGCGGTCCGCGGTCAGCCACGGTTGCCTCAGGTAGCCGCGGGCCAGCTGGACTCCGGCGAGATACAGTTCGCCGACCACGCCGGGCGGGACGGGCTGCAACCGGTCGTCCAGCACATAGGTCTCGGTGTTCCACACCGGCGAGCCGATCGGCACGACACTCGCGTCGGGCGGGCACGCCCAGTAGGTGACGTCCACGGCGGCCTCGGTCGGGCCGTACAGATTGTGCAGTTCGGCGGCCGGTAGCGCCGCGTAGAACTCCCGCACGGTGGCGGCGGGCAGCGCCTCACCGCTGCAGAACACCCGATGCAGGCAGGCGCAGCCGCTCAGATCGGCCTCGGTGACGAACACCGATAGCATGGACGGCACGAAATGCGCTGTCGTGATACGTTTTTCGGAGATGATCCGGGCGAGGTACGCCGGGTCGCGGTGCCCGTCCGGGGCGGCGATCACCAATCGAGCGCCGATCTGTAAGGGCCAGAAGAACTCCCACACCGAGACGTCGAATGTGGCCGGGGTCTTCTGTAGCACCGCGTCACCGGGGGCGAGCGGATACTCGTGCTGCATCCAGCGCAGCCGGTTGACGATCGCGGCATGAGTTACCCCCACGCCCTTGGGTTTTCCGGTGGATCCCGAGGTGAAGATGACGTAGGCGAGGTGATCGGGACGCAGTGTGCCCTTGCGGTCGGCGTCGGTGATCGGCGCCTCGTCGAATCCGGAGACCCGGGCGGTGTCGATCTCCAGCCGGGTGACGGTCGCGGGCAGTTCGACATCGTCGCGGGCCGCCGTGAGCACGCACAGCGGTTCGGCTTGACGCACGATCTGCCCGATCCGCTCGGCCGGATGCTCGGTGTCCAGCGGCAGGTACGCCGCTCCCGCCTTGACGATGGCGTACATGCCGACCACCAGGTCGAGGCTGCGGCGCAGGCACAGACCGACCGTCGTATCGGGTCCGGCGCCGCGCGCGATCAGCAGCCTGGCCAGGCGGTTGGCGCGCGCGTCGAGTTCGGCGTAGGTCAGCGCCTCGTCACCGAATTCGAGCGCGACCGCGTCCGGGTCCGCCGCGACGCGCTCGGCGAAGAGGCTCGCGAGCGTGCCGTCTTGCCGGGGCGCCGTGGTGGCGTTCCAGCCGTGCAGGACCTGTTCCCGCTCGGCGTGCGTGATCGCGCCGAGGGACTCGGCGGCCGACAGCGGATCGGCGGCCAGGAACCGGCCGAGGAAGTCCAGGTAGCGCGCATGGTGCACGCTCACTTCGGCCTCGCCGTAGAGGCGGGGGTTGGCTTCGAAGTCGACGTGCAGGCGGCCGCCCGCGCCGTTGTAGACGTTGACCGAGAGGTCCTCCACCGGGCCGGTGGCCAGCACGTGCATGGAACCGACCAGGCTGCCGAAACGCAGTTCGTCGTGGAACAGCATCAGGTTGACCATCGGGCCGAAGAATCCGCGCGCGTCGCGGGAGTAGCCGCTGTCGCGCCGGATGTCGTCGTGGCGGTAGCGCTGATGGCGTAAGGCGCCGGTGATCTGCAACTCGGCCGCCTTCACCAGGCCGCCGATCGTGGTCGCCTCGTCGAATCGCAGCCGGATCGGCACGACGTTGGAGATCACGCCCGCCGAGCGGCGCAGCGACACCGTGGTGCGCGCCGAGACCGGCAGGCTCAGGACCACGTCCGAGTTGCCCGTCACCGACCGCACATACGCGGCCAGCGCGGCGACGAACACCGCCGAGTCGGTGGTGTTCCACGCGCTGGTCGCCGCCTCGATCGCGGCATGGTGGTCGTCGTCCAGCACGGCGGTGGCCAGCCTGCGGCCCGCGTCATGGGTGGTGGTGCCGAGGCGGGCGCCACCGAGGCTCACCGGCTCGCCCACGCCCGACAGCTGCCCGAGCCAGTACTCGCGATCGTTCTGGAAACGGCTGGAGTCGTGGTAGCGCGCCTCGTCGGCGTAGATCTCGGCCAGGGAGCTCGCCCGGGACGCGACCGGCTCGGTCCGATTCTCCAGCGCGGTGTAGATCTCCGCCGTGCGGGTGAGCGCGTTCATCGCGCCGTAGCCGTCGATGACGATGTGATGGGCGAACGAGTACCAGAGGTAGTCGGAGTCTCCGATCCGCAGAACCGCGTTGGAGGTCAGCGGGTCGCGTTCCAGGTCGATGGGTGAACTCGTGTGCTCGTGCATCCAGCGCAGCGCCGCCGCGTACGGATCGGCCTCGCCACGCAGGTCGATGCGGACCCAGCCCGGCCGGTGCACCGGATCCACGATCTGATACGGAGTGCCATCTATCTCCACCATGCGAACTTGACCCACCTGGGTCTCCGCACCGAATCGCTCGATCGCGTACAGCAACCGCCCCTCGTCCAAGTCGCCGTGTATCTCGACGTACTGGGAGATCGTCAACGGTACGTCGGGGCGAATGCGCTGCGCGTACCAGAGGGCAGTCTGTGCGGGTGACAGAGCAAACGGTTGTGCAGAGAATTCGCCGGATGAACATTGGTCGACGCGATCCGTGGCCAATGAACTCATCAATCACTCCGTTCTGCCGCTGTTGACGCAACTCCCCGAGCACCACCCCAGCAAGCGCGCGCGCCAGCTGTAGGACGTGATCCACGCCCTATGATTCGGAGCGTCGCATCAACCGGATTGCCGACGTTTTGGATTTGTGTCACATCCAACGTCCTTGGCAGAAGGCCACTTTGGTTGGTTACATTTCCGCAAACATTGCGACTCAACTAGGTCGATCCGAAGCAAAACGGGCCCTGACCAGACCGTTCGATGGTACCCCGGCGAGCGCCTACGTTGCCTGGCGAACAGTGCGCAACTTAATTACGCACCTTCACTTCCGGGACAACGGGGGCAAGAACATACCGAATGTTCGGATAACGTCCGGTCGGCGGGGAAAAATTTAGCGTTCGCCGACGAGACCGGGCGTCGGCCGGGCCCTGCGCGCAGCTCGCCGCCGAGCGACCGCGGCCAGCGCGGCGGCAGCCGTCAGAATAACGAAAATCCGCTCCGGCGCAGGCCCTATTCGCGTTGCGAGAGTGGTGTCGTCACGCAACGGAAGCTCCGCGACCAAAGCGGCGGGCACGAATAACGCGGTTTCCTGCCGGATAGTGCCGTCGGCGCTGATAATGGCGCTCACCCCCGAGGTGGCCGCGACGACCAGCGCTCGGCCGTGCTCGACGGCACGGATGCGAGACATGGCCAGTTGCTGATAAGTCATCTCGCTGTCGCCGAAGGTCGCGTTGTTCGTCGGCACGGTGAGCAACTGCGCACCTGCGCGCAGCGCGTCCTCGAACGACCGGTCGAAGGCCACTTCATAGCACGTCGCGACACCGATGTCGATACCCGCCGCGTGCACAACTCCGTCACCATTTCCCGGTACGAAATATCCGGCACGATCGGCGTATTCGGAGAAAAGCCGGAAAAAACTCCGCATCGGTAGATATTCCCCGAAGGGCTGGATGATCTTCTTGTCGTGGCGCTCACCCGGGCCCGCCGCGCCGTTCCACACCATCACCGAGTTGGTCGTCGTCCGGTCCTGGTTGATCAGCACGGCACCGACCAGGATGGGCGCGCCGATCCGCTCGGAGGCCGCGGTGATCAGGGCGGCGGCGTCGGCATTGCGCAGCGGATCGATGTCGGAGGAGTTCTCCGGCCAGATCACCACATCGGGGCGCGGGGCGCGGCCTGCCGCCACCTCGTCGGCCAGTTCTTCGGTGCGCCGGACGTGGTTGTCCAGCACGGCCCGACGTTGCGCGTTGAAGTCCAGCCCCAGGCGCGGCACGCTGCCCTGGATCGCCGCGACCGTGACCGTTCGGACGCCGACGTCCGGATCGGGCAGCGCGGACCGCAGCAGCAAACCGATGAGCGGCATGACGAGCAAGGTGAAAATCACCGCGGCGTATCCGAGTCGGGTCGCGGGCCCGCGCACGGCGCGCGGTCCGAGCGGACCGGTCTCGTCAGCGCCGGTTTCGCGCCCGTCTTCGGGGGTAAGCGAGTACTGGAGCAGGCCGACCAACGCCGCCGTAGCGGTTCCGGTGAGCGCCACCGCGAACCCGAGCAGCGGGGCGCCACCGACCGCTGCCAGCGACAGGAACCAACCGTCGGCTTGGCCGAACGCCAAACGCCCCCACGGAAACCCGCCGAACGGGAAGCTGGATCTGCCCCATTCGGCCGCCGTCCATGCCGATGCCACCAACAGCGGCCAGCCGGGCAACGTACCGACGAGCCGGCCGAGCAGACCGAAGACGCCCAGGTACAGCGCGCAGACGAGGGACAGCGCCAGCCACGGCAGCGGCCCGACGTAAATGCCGGTCCACGGTAGCAGCGGCACGAAAAACGCCAGTCCGGCCAGGAATCCGTAGCCGAAGCCCGCCCGCAGCCGACCGGCGCCGCGTACGACGAGGGTGAGTATCGCGACGCCGAGCGGTGCGAGAAACCACCACGGCCTGGGCGGAAAACTGCCGAACAACAGCAGTCCCGCGACGATCGCCGCCACCGAGCGCGCCGTCACCGGATACCCGCGTAACACCGCGGACACCTGCCGCCCCATCCCGAGCACTCGCTCTCGCACCATCACTCGGCCACTGCCCGCCATCGGACCGGCGACCGCCGGTCAGGCGCCGACCGCCGTGGTAACGACCGGAGCGACGCCGGATCCACCGCACCGAAGGACTGCCGCTCGGCGAATCCCGAGCGGCAAGCCGATGTGGCGTTCGTCACACGAAAAGCCAAGGCCGCCACGAGCTGCCCGCACGGGTGGCCCTCGGCGCACCGATCGGACCGAGTCGAGCCGGCGGCGATCTCGCGCCGCACGACCGGCTCGACCCGGGCACGGCGCATATGACCGCGAGCCACGACCGTATCCGAGTAATCGGACGTCCACCTGAGAATCGTCGCCCGCGATCGGATCGTTAACAGCTGCTGCCACGAGGCCGGCTCCGTGGTCGAACTCCCCCGGACAAACCGGCGATTGCCGCTCGAGACCAGCGAACCGGTGGCTTGAATGCACGCCGGGCGACCACGCCGCTGGGCCGCGCGAGGCCGCCGCTTCGCAATCCCGTCCGCGCTCGCACCGCTGCGGTTCCGCGCACCGGTCTTGGCACTCAGTGCCACGGCCGCCCTCGTACCGGTGCGGTATCGCCCCTCGGCGGACACGTGGCGATCCGAGTGCCGCCGGGTAACCGAGCGTGGGCCTCCCGTTGTTGGGCAATCAGGCCCGAGAAACTCGGTTACCGCAGCCGGGCGAACGCACTCCGCCAGGACTCCGCCTGCGACTGTCCGCGAGCCATGCTCCGCCGCGGAGCTCGGCTGCCCTGCGGTTGTCGGTTGGAGATACGGCGTCCGCCGTCCGGCCGACCCGGTGCTGGTGGCGGGAAAGCGATCTACGAATGCCCGGCCGAGTTCACGTACCCGGAGGCCGACCACCGAATGGCCGGGAGCCGTGGCGGGCTCCGCGACCACCCACTCATCGCGCATGGATCGTCACTCCTCGGTGCACGGTACGCAGGCACGTGGGCAGCGGTGCGTCCGGTTCGAGCGCGGGCAACCCCGGCACGCGCGACCGCGGGTCGGTGGACCAGCGCTGTACCGAATCGGCGGCCGCGGCGACGACGAGTTCACCGGTATCCCAGATCGCGTAGGAAGCGGGCGCGCCGGGTACCAGGGTGCCCGCCACTCCGTCGCGGACGCCGCCCGCGCGCCAAGCGCCGCGGGTGGCCGCTGCGAACGCGGCGCGCGGGGACAGGCCGTGGCCGGGGGTGCGGTGAGCGGCCGCGGCACGCACCGCCGCCCACGGGTCGAGCGCGGTGACCGGGGCGTCGGAGCCGATCGCCAGGGCTACGCCCGCGGAGGCCATGGCGGCGAACGGGTTCAATGCCGCGGCGCGCTCGGCGCCCAGCCGCGCGGCGTACATGCCCTCCGGCCCACCCCACGCGGCGTCGAATCCCGGTTGCACACTGGCGATCACACCCCAGCGCGCCAGGCGGGCGATGTGCTCGCCGTCGACGAGCTCGGCGTGTTCGACGCGATGCCCGAGCGCCGCGACCGCCGGGACGCCGAGTTCGGCGACCACCCGTTCGACACCGGCGAGGACGGCGTCCATGGCGGCGTCGCCGATCGCGTGGAATCCGGCCTGGATACCGGCGACGGTGCAGGCGCGGACGTGGGCGGCGATCGCCTCGGCGTCGAGATAGCTTCGGCCGCAGCCGGATTCGTCGGAATAAGGGGCACGCAGCCATGCGGTGTGCGAACCGAGGGAGCCGTCGACGAACAGGTCACCGCCGAGGGCGTGCACCCCGAGTTCGTCGATCAGGGCACGGGCCTGCTCGGCGCTGCCCACCGCCTCGCCCCAATAGGCCCGGACCTGGACGCCGTGTTCGAATTCGAGCAGTTCGCGCACGTCGGCGCGGCCCGCGATCTCCGGACCCGCGCACTCGTGGACCGCGACGACACCGCGTGCGGCGGCATGGTCGAGTGCCGCGGCGCGCGCTCGATCCCGTTGCGCCCGGGTGAGATTCGCGAGCGCGGCGGCGCGCACCGCGTGATGGGCTGCGGCGCGCACGGGCTCGCCACGGGTGAATCCGTCGGTCGCGGGCAGTTCGGGCAGCGCGTCCAGCAACGCCGAGGACGCCACCGCGGAGTGCGCGTCCACCCGCGAGAGGTAGACGTGCCTGCCCGCACCCGCCGCCGTGTCGAGTTCCTCGACGGTGGGCGGCCGTCCCTCCGGCCAGGCGGTCTCGTCCCAGCCGTCGCCCAGGATCGCGCCGTCGGGGTGCGCCTCGGCGAACTCGCGCAGCAACCGCAGGCAGTGCTCTAGCGACCGGGTGGCCGAGAGGTCGAGCCCGGTCAGTTTCAGGCCCAGCGCGGTGACGTGCACGTGCGGATCGACGAACGCGGGCGCGACGAAGGCACCGTCGAGGTCGACGATCTCGGCCTCCGGGTGCAGCGCGCGACCCGGTTGCTCGGCGCCCAGCCAGACGACGGTGCCGTCACTCACCGCCATCGCCGTGGCGTCGGGTGAACTGGCACTGTAGAAACGACCGCCGATCAGCAACTGGGTACTCACGAGGCACCAGTCTGCCGTATGCCCGATCCGGCGGTTTCGGTCAGCCGTTCAGCAGGGGGTGGCGCGCCAGATCCTCCGGCTGCGCCAGCACCGCCATCACTTCCGCGTATTCCGGCGGCGCACCGCCGGTTGCCGGGGGCAGGCAGCCCGCCTCCACGGCGATCAGCTCCAGCCGCAGCGCCGCGGCCGTGAATCCGGAAATCGACTGTCCCGCAGCGGCCGCCGCTCGTTTGACCGCGGCAGCCAGCTCCTCGCTCACCGTTACGGTGAGTTGCTCGGTGGCCATCGCGCCACGATAGCCCTTCGCGGCGCGACAGGGAACCGGGTACGCCGACTCCGACGCTCAGGCCGAGGTGATCGCGCGGCGTGCGTTGCCCTGGCCATCGTCGTACCACTGCCCCATGACGGCGCCGTCGACCACTTCGCCTCCGTCGACGACCACGCCGCGATAGGGCGCGGCCGCGACGAGCCTGCGGAAGCGGCGAGCGGCGAAGGCCAGCACGAGGGGGCGCACCAGGACTCGTGTGGGAGGCAGCAGCAGGAGCAGGCCGAACAGCGAGGTGACCAGGCCGGGCACGAACATCAGCACCCCGCCCGCCGCGACCAGGGCGCCGTCGGCCACGGCGGTCCCTGGCGCCACTTCCCCCCGCGCGGCCCGGCGGAACTGCTCGAACACCCGCCGCCCCTGGGAGCCGACCAGCAGCAGGCCCGCGGCCGATCCGGCGATCAGCACCAGGATGGTCGGCAGCACGCCGATCAGCTGACCGACCGCGACCAGGGCGGCGACTTCGACGACGACGTACAGCACGAACAACAGGGCGGGCATGGCGATCCTTTCGGACGATCTACCCGGTCAACGTTCCGCACCCGGGTTTTTCTCCCCGATCCGCCTGATAAGGCGCTGAGATCCGCCTCGCATCAGCCGCCCGGCCGCACCAGCCCCGTCTCGTAGGCCAGCACGACCGCCTGAACCCGGTCGCGCAGACCGAGTTTGGTGAGCACCCGGCCGACGTGTGTCTTGACCGTCGCCTCCGACAGGTACAACTGTTCGGCGATCTCGGCGTTGGAGCGTCCGGCCGCGATCTGCTCGAGCACCTCGCGCTCGCGGGCGGTGAGCACGTCGAGCACGCCCGGGTCGCGGGTCCGTGCCGGGTTCTCCGCGATGAGCCGGTCCAGCAGACGTTTGGTGACCTTGGGCGAGACCACCGCGTCACCGGCGGCGACGCTGCGGATGGCCGAGACGAGATCCTCCGGCGGGGTGTCCTTCAACAGGAATCCGCTCGCCCCCGCCCGAAGCGCGCCGAGCGCGTGCTCGTCGAGGTCGAAGGTCGTCATCACCAGCACCCGGCTGCCGTGCCCTGCCTCCACGATGCGGGTGGTGGCGACGACCCCGTCCACCACCGGCATCCGCACGTCCATCAGCACCACATCGGGGCGCAGTTCCGCCGCTCTGGCGACCGCGGCGGCGCCGTTGGCCGCCTCGCCGATCACTTCGATGTCGGGGTGCGCGCCGAGCACCATCTTCAATCCCATCCGCATGAGTTCCTGGTCATCGACGACGAGCACGGTGATCGGCACGTTGCCCAATGTAACGTGACCGCTCCGGCGCGCCGGGCGACCTGTGCCGTGACGGCTCGCGCGCACCCGGCCGTGGGGGACGAAACCCTCTGCGGTGCAGCGCTTTACACGTCGCGGAAGAATCCGGTGGCCCGGCTCACTCCGCAGCGACAGGTCGCAGCGGGATGCCGGCGTGCACGCGCCAGGCTCCGTCGGCGTCGCGGCCCACTTCCAGACTGCCGCCGAGCACGGCGACGCGTTCGCGCATCCCGACCAAGCCGAGCCCGCTGCCCTCGATGCGTGTGCCCGATTCGTGCAGCGGGACCCCGCCGGTGTCGGTGACGTCGATCAGCACGTCGGCGTCGGTGCGGCGGACCCGCACCCACGCCTTCGGGTGCGGCCCGGCATGCCGCAGCGTGTTGGTCAGCGATTCCTGCACGATGCGATGCACGCCGAGGCTGACCTCGGGGGCGATGTCGTCGAGTTCGCCGGTCAGCTCGAGTTCCACGGCCAGACCGGTGCCCCGCATCATCTCCACGACCTTGGCGATGCCCGCGGTGCCGTGCTGGGGCAACTGGTCGGGAGCGTGTTCGGTGCGCAGCAGAGCCACGGTTCTGCGCAGTTCGCGCAGTGCTTCGCGGCCGGTGCCCGCGATGGTGGAGAGCGCCTGTTCGGCGGCGTCCGGGTCGCGGCGCAGCGCGTATCTCGCGCCGTCGGCCTGCACGATGATCACGCTCACCGCGTGGGCCACCACATCGTGCAGTTCCCGCGCGATGCGGGTGCGTTCGGCCGCGACGGCGTCGTGCGCGCGACGCTCGCGGTCGTAGTCGGCGACCGCGAGCCGGGCCGCCACCTCGGCGTCGTAGGCGTGCCGCGCGCCGATGAACTCCGCGAGCGTCCAGCACAGGGCGTAGAACATGATGGTGAACACGCTGTCGGAGCCGGAGGGTTTCCCGATCGCCACGATCGAGAGCGCGAGATCCACCGCCAGGCCGAGCCCGTACCACAGTCCGTCCCGCCGGCCGACGTAGGCGACCAGGGTGTAGAGCATGATGCCGTGCGACAGCATCGCGATGTGGTCGGCGTCGTCCTCGGACAGGAAGCCCACCAGCGTCGCCGTCAACGACAGTGCCAAGGTGATGGCCGCCATGGCCCGGGGGTATACCCGGCGCAGGGTCAGCGGCAGCGGGAGCAGCACCCCGATGGCCAGGTAGGCGAGTTTGTTGTGCGCGTTACCCACGCCGATGATCTCGAGCAGCACGAAGACCGCCGCGAGCACCGAATCGGCCACGACGGGCTTGCCCCGGAGCCACAGACTGAAACGACGCACGCGATCAGCCTAGATGCGCCCGACTGGAAGGCAGACGGGCTCCGACACCGACGGTGGGCGCGATCTCCGGCGCGACACGGCCGTCGAGACCCGGTCGAGGGGCGCCCGAGGTTCCCCGCGCACGCCATCGCGGCCGCACGCGCGCCGATCTCTCCCAGGGCGACGCGCATCCGGTCAGGACCGGGAAACCGATGGCGGGCGGAACACCCGATCAGGCCGGGGTCTGGTTGTCTACCGGGGTGGAGATCGGAGACTGGGCGGTTCTGTTGACGGCGGCGACGGCCGCGGGCTGGGTGGACGCGGTGGTGGGTGGCGGCGGGCTGATCGTGCTGCCGACGTTGTTCGTGGTGGCCCCCGGCATCGCGCCGCAGACCGCGCTGGGCACCAACAAGCTCGCCGCGGTCGCCGGGACGAGCGCCTCGGCGCTGACCTTCGCGCGCAAGGTGCCGATGCGCTGGCGGGTGCTGCTGCCCGCGGCGGCGATCGCCGCGGCGGCGGCCGCGGTGGGCGCCGCGGCGGTCTCGCTGATCGACCGCGAACTTTTCGTCCCGATCGTGATGGTGGTACTGGTCGGCGTCGCCGTATTCGTGACGCTGCGTCCGTCGATCGGCGTCACCTTGGCCACTCATCCGCCCACCCGGCGCAAGATCGTTCTCACGGTGGCGCTGGCGGCGGGGTTGATCGGCTTCTACGACGGCCTGCTCGGTCCCGGCACCGGCACGTTCCTGATCATCACCTTCGCGACCCTGCTCGGCACCGAGTTCGTGCGGGCCGCCGCCATGGCGAAGGTGATCAACTGCGGCTCCAACGTCGGAGCGCTGATCTTCTTCGGGGCGACCGGGCACATCCTGTGGGCACTCGGCGCGGGAATGGCCGTGGCGAACGTCCTCGGCGCCGTGGTCGGCGCGCGCATGGCGCTGCGCAAGGGCGCCGAGTTCGTGCGCGTCGTGCTGCTGGTGGTGGTGATCGGGATGGTGATCCGCTTGGGTTGGCAGCAGTTCGGCTGATCAGCCCACCGGTTCGGCGCGCTGGGTGGCGAGCCAGGGTTGCAGCACCCGCGATGTCGTCTCGTGAATCCTGCGCTGCAGACGCTCGGCGTCCTCGACACCGGCCACCGGCTGCTGGAACAGCACGGTCAGCGCGCCCGACACCGCGCCGACGACCGCGCCGACCAGAGCGGCGGCGCCGACCTCGTCGAGTTCGGCGGGAAACGCCTTGTGCAACTGTCTGGCGATCTCGCGCTGGGTGACCAGTTGGGCGTGCGCGGCGCGGCCGCTCACCGCGGGCACGGTCCGTGACACCTGGGCGCGCAGCGCGCCGATCCGGGCATAGAGGTCGTCGACGAGATGCTCGCCGGGATTGTCACCGGCGGCGCGCAAGGCACGCAGCAAGACCTCGACCGGCCGTTCCCCCGGTCGCCGGCTGGCGATGGCCGCCACCGCGGCGCGCACGCGCTGGTCGGATTCCGGGAAGAGCAACTCTTCCTTGCTGGCGAAATAGTTGAAGAACGTGCGGGTGCCGACATCCGCCGCGGCGGCGATGTCGGCCACCGTGGTCTCCTCGTAGCCTCTGGTCTCGAACAGCTCGGCTGCGGCTTCCAGGATGGCTCGGCGGGTACGTTCGCGTTTGCGGTCACGAAGGGCGGATGGCGGCACGCGGGCACAGTACGGCATCCGGCGAGCAACACGCCGGAGGTACGAGTGTCGCGCGCGCCGTTCGCCCTGCGGCAGCGGCGTATTCCATGCGAACCGGCACGCGCTGCATTCTTGCACGGCGTGTGATCACCGCGCCCGCACGCACTTGCGGCGCCACCGGCTAGGTTGGTGCGGGTGAGCATCGCGACTTCCAGAGACGTGGACGCCGAGTTCCTCGACCTGCCGCTGGCCGCGCTCGCCGACGCCGCCCTGGCCGCGGCGACGGCAGCCGGCGCCGAACACGCCGACCTGCGGGTGCATCGCCTGGTCACCCAGTCGATCCGCTTGCGCGACGGCCGGGTCGAGGCGGTCACCGACAGTACCCGACTCGGCTTGGCCGTGCGGGTGATCGTCGACGGCACCTGGGGTTTCGCCTCGCACGCCGCGCTGACATCCGACACCGCCGCCGAAGTGGCGCGTACCGCGGTCACCGTCGCGACCACGTTGCGGGCGCTCAACCGCGAACGCGTCGAGTTGGCCGACGAGCCGCGCTACGCCGACGCGCGCTGGGTCTCGGCCTACGACGTCGACCCGTTCACCGTGCCGACCGGCGAGAAGCTGGCACTGCTGCAGGAATATTCGGAGCGGCTGTCGCACGCCGACGGGGTGGACCACGTCACCGCGAGCGTGCTGCAGGTCAAGGAGCAGACCTTCTACGCCGACACCGCGGGCTCGTCGATCACCCAGCAGCGGGTGCGGCTGCACCCGAGCCTCGAGGCGATCACGGTGGACACCGCGGCGGGAGTGTTCGAGACGATGCGCACGCTGGCCGCGCCGGTGGGCCGCGGATGGGAATACGTCACCGGCGCCGACGGCGTGTGGGACTGGGACGGCGAACTCGCGCGTATCCCGGAGTGGCTGGCCGAGAAGGTGAAAGCGCCCAGCGTGCAGGCCGGGCCGACCGATCTGGTCATCGATCCGACCAACCTGTGGCTGACGATTCACGAATCGATCGGTCACGCCACCGAGTACGACCGGGCCATCGGCTACGAATCCGCCTACGCGGGTACCTCCTTCGCCACGCCCGACAAGCTCGGGTCGCTGCGCTACGGCACCCCGATCATGCACGTGACCGGCGACCGCACCGAATCGCACGGGCTGGCCAGCGTCGGCTACGACGACGAGGGCGTCGCGGGGCAGCGCTGGGACCTGGTCCGCGACGGCGTCCTGGTCGGTTATCAACTGGACCGGGTTTTCGCGCCGCGCCTGGGTCTGCGGCGGTCCAACGGCTGCTCGTACGCGGACTCGGCGCATCACGTGCCGATCCAGCGGATGGCCAACGTCTCGCTGCGACCCGATCCGGACCGCGACACCAGCACCGAGGAGTTGATCTCGCGGGTGGACGACGGTCTCTATATCGTCGGCGACAAGTCGTGGTCGATCGATATGCAGCGCTACAACTTCCAGTTCACCGGCCAGCGGTTCTTCCGCATCCGCGGCGGGAAGCTGGACGGCCAGGTGCGCGACGTCGCCTACCAGGCCACCACCACCGAGTTCTGGGGTGCGATGGAAGCTGTCGGCGGACCGTCCACCTGGCAGCTCGGGGGCGCGTTCAACTGTGGCAAAGCGCAGCCAGGCCAGGTTGCCGCGGTCAGCCACGGCTGCCCGTCGGTCCTGGTGCGCGGCATGAACATTCTCAACACCCGGACGGAGGCCGGCCAGTGAGCGACGATCTGTTCCCCGCGAGCGTGACCGTGGAGCGGGCGCTGGCGCTGTCGCGCGCCGACGAGGCGATCGTGATCGTCCGCGACGAGCACGAGGCGTCGCTGCGCTGGGCCGGGAACTCCATGACCACCAACGGGTCGTCGGTGTCGCGGCACTGGGCGGTGGTCTCGGTGTTCCGCGAGGGACCTACCCTCGCCCGGGTCGGCACGATCGCCTCGACCAGTGTCGATCCCGGCGATATCGAGGCCGTGGTGCGGGCGAGTGAGGCGGCGGCGCGCGACGCCGAGCCCGCGCGAGACGCGATGCCGCTGCTCGAGCCGGACACCGCCGACGACGACTGGACCGCCCCGGCGGGTGGCACCGGCATCGAGGTGTTCACCGATCTGGCCGAGGGCCTGGCCGCCGGATTCGACAGCGCCGACCGGCTCTACGGCTTCGCACACCATCAGATGCACACCACGTGGCTGGGCACTTCGACCGGCATCCGCCGCCGCTTCGTGCAGCCGACCGGTTCGGTGGAGATCAACGGAAAGCGCGGCGAAGGAGCGGATCTGGCCAGCGCGTGGGTAGGGGTCGGCACCGCGGACTTCACCGACGTCGACGTATCCGGCCTGCTCGCGGACCTGTCCCGCCGCCTGGACTGGGCCAAGCGCAAGGTCGAGTTGCCCGCGGGCCGCTACGAGACGTTGCTTCCGCCCTCCACCGTCGCCGACTTGATGATCTATCTGGCCTGGTCGATGGAGGGCCGGGGCGCGCAGGAGGGCCACACGGCGTTCGCGCGGGCGGGCGGCACCCGGGTCGGCGAGCGCCTGAGCGATCTCCCGCTCACCCTCTACTCCGACCCGCACGCCCCCGGCCTGGAATACCGTCCGTTCGTGGCGGCGACCGCGTCGTCGGAATCGATGTCGGTGTTCGACAACGGCTTACCCGCCGAGCGTGTCGACTGGCTGCGCGACGGCGTGATCTCGGCGCTGATCTATCCGCGCGCCAGCGCCGCCGAGTTCGACGCCCCCGCCACGGTTCCCGGCGAGAACCTGCTCCTCACCGGCGGTTCGGAAGCCACGATCGATGACATGATCGCGCGCACCGAGCGCGGTCTGCTGCTGACCACGCTGTGGTACATCCGCGAGGTCGACCCGGCGACGCTGCTGCTCACCGGACTCACCCGGGACGGTGTGTACCTCGTCGAGAACGGCGAGGTCACCGCCGCGGTGAACAACTTCCGATTCAACGAGAGCCCACTGGACCTGCTCCGGCGGGTGAGCGAGGCGGGCGCGACCGAACTCACGCTGCCACGCGAATGGAAGGACTGGTTCACCCGGACCGCCATGCCGCCCTTGCGGATTCCCGACTTCCACATGTCGTCGGTCAGCCAGGCGACCTGATCGGCGCGGGTCAGGCCGCGGGGGTGATCTCGATGCCGATGGTGCCGGACTTGCCGCGCCGCAGGTTGCTGCCGAGGATGACCAGCGGCCCGGTGAGCCAGTACTTGCGGCGCAGCAGTTTGCGCACCCGTTCGGTGTCCTCGGCGTCGAGCAGCCGCCCGGTCCCTTCGATCACCGCACCGCGCGGCTTGCCGGTGGCGTTGCACGCTTGCAGGGTGACCGCCGGATTGCGGCGCAAGCGCTTGACCTTCCAGCTGTCGGTGACGGTCCAGACGTACAGTTTGCCGTTCTCGGCCACCGCCCACACCGCGGTGCCGACGGGAGTTCCGTCCTTACGGAAGGTGGTCAGCAGCACGTAGTCGGCTTTGGCGACGGCGTCCAGCGAATTCGTCATGCCGGGCAGCGTATCCCGCATCCCGGCGCGGGGAGTTGGGCGGGAAAGGCGGCCTGCTCGCCGACGGCCTATTCCGGCATCCGGTACTCCCCCGCTTCCAGGCGCGCCAGCACGCCCTCGGTCCACGTCGACAAGTTCGCGAACACGCCGCTCCACAGTTCCAGCAGATCGGTCGCGTGCGGCGCTTCGTATCGCCCGGGGAAGTCCGGGATCATGGCCAGCAGATCGGCGCGCACCGCCGCACTGCGGCGGCTCTGTTCACGCAGCTTCGCGATGACGTGCGCCCTGGGCAGCGCGTCCATGAAGGCGATGCCCGCCCCGAGTTCCTCCATGTCGACGCTGACCAGTGCCTCGTCCATCAGCTTGCGGAATTCGGCCTCGCCCGATTCGGTCAGCTCGAACAGCGTGCGCCCGGGGCCCTGGTCGCTGTTCTCGGTCGCGAACGCGCTCAGCTTCCCCTCGCGCGTCAGCTGTTTCAGCGCGTGATAGATCGAGCCGGGCTTGACATTCGTCCAGGTCTCGGCGCGCCAGGACAGCAGTTCCTGGCGCAGGGCGTACCCGTGTACGGGCTGACGCAGGCGCATCACCCCCAGCACCAGCAGGCGCACCACCGACATCGTGAACTCCTTTCGCCTCCCGGACCGCATGGTAGTCAAGTTTGACTTGCGGTCGCACAGGGGCCTACCCTCTGCTAGTCAAAATTGACTACCGCAGCTAATCGGGAGGATTTCATGGCCGACACGGCGGTACCGCAGCTCTGGACCGACGACCTGTCCGGCACGCTGGATTTCTACAAAACGCTCGGTTACACGGTGACGCACGAGCAGACCCGCCCCTACGTCTACGGCGCGATAGAGGACCACGACTGCGCTCTGCACTTCGTGCCCGCACCCAAGGACGGCGACATCCCCACCGAACGCGCGGGCTGTCTCGTCATGATCGACGACGTCGCGAGCAGGCATCAGGCTTTCAGCACCGCGCTGCGCACGCGCTACGGCAAGGTACCCGCGAAGGGGCTGCCCCGGATCACCCGCTTCCGGCCGGGCCAGTCCCGGTTCACCGTGGTCGATCCGGCGGGCAATCAGGTGATCTACATCCAGCGCGACGAACCCCAGGAAGTGGAATACGGCGGATCGAAGAAGCTGGACGGGCTGGCCAGAGTGCTGGACAACGCCCGCATCCTGCGTGATTTCAAGACCGACGACAAGGCCGCGTTCCGCGTGCTCGAGGTCGGTCTCGGCCGGTTCCGGGCCGAGGCACCGCGGCTGGACGTGGCCCGGGCGCTGGCGGCGCTCGCCGAACTGGCCGTCGCGATCGGAGAACCGGGTCGCGCCGAGCAGTTCCGCGACGGGTTGCGCGCGATGGAACTGTCCGCCGCGGAACGCGCGTCCGTCGCCGGGGAGTTGCGCGCCTCCGACGACCTGGCGGCCTGGCTGTCGGAGACATAGCCGCCGGTCGGCGCACTCACGCCGCGGTCAGCACCTCCGGTCCGTCCGGGGTGATCGCGATGGTGTGTTCGGAGTGGGCGGTCCGCGAGCCGTCCGCCGAGCGGATGGTCCAGCCATCGGGATCGGTGACGATGCGGTCGGTCGTACGCGCGAACCACGGTTCGATCGCGATGGTGAGTCCGGGCCGCAGCCGATAGCCGCGCCCGGGCCTGCCCGCGTTCGGCACGTGCGGGTCCTCGTGCATGGTGCGGCCGAGGCCGTGTCCGCCGAACTCGGTGTTCACCGGGTAGCCGTACGCACGCGCCACCGCGGCGATGGCGGCGGAGATATCGCCGATGTGGTTGCCGGGCACCGCGGCCACGATCGCCGCGGACAGCGCCTCCTCGGTGGCCCGTACCAGCCGCACGTCCTCGTCCGCGGCGGAACCGGTCACCACCGTGGTCGCCGCGTCCGCGACCCAGCCATCGATCCCGACCGCGAGGTCCATACTCAGCACGTCGCCGTCGCGCAGCGTGTAGTCGAACGGAAGTCCGTGCAGCACCGCGTCGTTCACCGACAGACAGACGGTGTTGCGGAACGGCCCGCGCCCGAACGAGGGCGCGTAGTCCCAGTAGCAGGACTGCGCGCCGCGTTCGCGGATACGCTCGCGGACGTGGGCTTCCAGGTCGAGCAGATTCACTCCCACCCGCGCGCGCTCACGCAGCTCGGCGAGCACGCCGGCGACGAAACGCCCTGCCACTCGCATTCGCGCGATCTCCGCGGGGCTCTTCAACTCGACCATCGATCCTCCGTACATCGGTATTTTAATACCACGATAGCCGTGCCGGTATTTTAATACCAATCGGGTCGCTTGCGGTGCTCACAGGCCATCCGTAGCCTGAGCGCATGGTCCGGCTCCCGTTGACCCCCGCGCAGATCGAGGCAGGCCGCCGCCTCGGCGCCGCCTTGCGCGCCGCTCGCGCGGACCGCGAACTCACCGAGGTCGCGCGGGCGGCCGGGATCTCCCCGGAGACGCTGCGCAAGATCGAGACCGGCCGACTGCCCTCGCCGGCCTTCGGCACCGTCGTCGCGTTGGGGCAGGCGCTCGCGGTCCCGCTCGACGATCTCGCGGACATCTGGCGCTCGGCGGGGCTCGCCGAATCCGCCTAGGGCAGCTCACCTGCCGTTTTCGGATCGATCGCGATGCCGACGGACGCGTCCGCGCCGCGCAGCAGCTTGTGGCCGCGAATGGCGAGCCGGCCGATGAGGCCGTACTTGCTCGCGACCAGGTCCCGGACCCGTTGCGTGCCGTCCGCGTCGAGGATGCGGGCGCTGCCCGGCAAGACCTCCTCCGCGGTCGGGCGGCCGCGCCCGTCGCAGACCTGCAGCGTGACGTCGGGATTGCGGCGGATCCGCTTGACCTTCCAGGTCTTCGGATTGGTCCAGACGACGATCCGGTCCCCCTCCGGAGCCACCCACACCGGTGTGCCGACCGGCGTCCCGTCCTTCTTGAAGGTGGTCAGCAGGACGGTCCGGCTCTGGCTCATCTCGTTCCACGTCATAGGGGAAACGGTAGACCCGAACATCGGCACAGACATCCGACCGGAGAACGGTTCGCCGTTACGCGTTGGCGCGTAGCTCTCCGACGGACTCGGGCGGCGACCCGCTCGCGCCGCCGCCCTCTCGACCGCTACCCGCGATGCTTGCGGAAGAAGGCGCGGACATCCGCCACGAACAGCTCCGGTTGCTCCGCCGCGGCGAAGTGCCCGCCCTCGCTGTATTCGGTGAAATGCTCGATGTGCCCCTCCGGATTCATCACCCGGCGCATCAACGGGTGCGTGCCGAACACCGCCCATCCCTGCGGCACCCCGGATGGCATCACCCAGTCCATCCCGGAATGCGCGTTTTCCCAGAGGAATTGCGCCGCCGATGCCCCGCTGCGGGTGAACCAGTAGATGCTGACATTGGTCAGTAGCAGATCACGCTCCACCGCCTCACCCACCGGCCGCGCCGGGTCGGTCCAGGCTCGGAACTTCTCCGCGATCCAGCCGAGCTGCGCGATGGGCGAATCGGTCAGGGCGGCCGCTATGGCGTTCGGCTGAGTGGTCTGCAGCGTCAGGTATCCCTTCTGCTGGGCCCACTTCTCCCGTTCGGCACCGATGGCGGCGAGTTCGTCGCCGGTGAGCCCGTCCGGCATCGGCAGTTGCTCGCCCACCAGCCCGAGTGTGCCCGGGTCGCTGTTCACATGCGTCGCGATCACCCGCTCCGGATGGGTGGCGGCCAGGCGTCCGGTGACGCCCGCGCCGATGTCGCCGCCCTGCGCCACGAACTTCTCGTAACCCAGCCTGCTCATCAGTTCCGCGAACGCCTCGGTCGTGCGCGCCAGCTCCCACCCCGTCGAGGCCAGCGGCGTGGAGAACCCGAACCCGGGCAGCGAGGGGATCACCACGTGGAAGGCGTCCGCCGGGTCACCGCCGTGCGCCCGCGGATCGGTCAGCGGGCCGATCAGCTCCAGGAATTCCACCACTGATCCCGGGTAGCCATGGGTGATAAGCAGTGGAATCGCGTCCGTCTCGGGCGAGCGCACATGGAAGAAGTGGATGGTCTGACCGTCGATCTCGGTGGTGAACTGGGGGTGGGCGTTCAACCGCTCCTCCTGCGCGCGCCAATCGAATTCGTCACGCCAGTACTGCGCCAGTTCTCGCAGGTAGTTCGGCGCGATCCCGCGGTCCCAGTCCCCCTCGGTGCCCGGCACCATGTGCGGCGAGCGCACCCGGCCGAGCCGCTCCCGCAAGTCGTCGAGGTCGGCCTGGGGGATGTCGATGCGGAAAGGCCGGATCTGCTTCGTGTTCGTCATGAGAGCCACTTTTGCGGCCATTGCGGAAGACTTGCTTCCGCAATGTGCCGACTTCGTCGCACCGGTTTCCGGTCGGGTGCCTGGGGGACGCTGTGCGGGTACGGCGAAGAGCCGAGAATGGGTGTCATGACGGCGCGGCATCTCGGCTCGGCGACACCCCGGGCGGCGTCGGACACCGATCGGCACCGCTCGCGTGGCGACCTGGTCTGGTACGCCGCGTACGGCTCCAATATGAGCCTGACCAGGCTGCGCACCTACCTTCGCGGCGGCAGGCCGGAGGGAGGAGCGCTCACCCTGCCCGGCTGCCGCGACCACGCCGACCCGATCCGCTCGATCCCCCTCCTGCTCCCGGGCGTGCTGTATTTCGCCACCGAATCGCTGACCTGGACCGGCGGCCGCGCCTTCTACGACCCGAGCTGCCCTGGCGAGACGGCCGTGCGCGCCCACCTGCTCACCACCGCCCAGTTCTCCGACATCGTGGCGCAGGAGATGTATCGCGCCCCGGGCACGGAGCTGAGCTTGACCGAGGTGCTCGAGACGGGGACGACAACGCTCGGTCCCGGCCGGTACGAGACCCTGGTCTGCACGGGAACACATACCGGACACCCGGTGCTCACCTTCACCGCACCCTGGCGTTGTCGCGATGTGCGGGGCAATCCGCCCGCCGCCGCCTACCTGCGGCACCTGGCCGCGGGCCTGCGCGCCGCGCACGGCTGGTCCCGCCGGGCAACCGCGGGCTACCTCGCCACTCGTCCCGGCGCCGACCGGAGATGGACGCCCGAAGCGGTGCACGAACTGATCGGCGCGAAGCAGCCGCGGCGGCGAACCTACGAGGAGACCGCGGCCGCCCGGGTCCAACCCCCGACCGGCGACTCGTCCTCGTTGTCCCGGTAGCTGCGGGCGACCAACGCGGCGCGCAGATACCAGACCCCGGAAGCCTGAGCGGGGTCGAATCCGGTGAGCTGACCGATGCGCTTGAGCCGGTAGTCCACGGTGTTGGTGTGGATGTGCAGCGATCGCGCGGTCCGCTGGCGATTCAGGTTCGTGCCGATATGCCGTTTGAGGGTTTCCAGGAGTTCGGGGTGCTCGTCGAGCGGATCGAGCAGCGTCCGGAGGGTTTCCAAGCCGGGGCCCGGCCGGGTGAGCTGGTATTCCAGCGCCAGGTCGTCGAATCGGAACAGCCCGCGTCTCCAGCGCAGCCGCTGCACCATGTCGAGCAGTTCGTGGGCGCGGTCGGCGGCCGTCGGCACCTCGACAGGTGCCGCGGCGATCACCGTCGCGACGATCGGCACCTGGGCCGCGCGGCCGAGCCCCTCCACCAGGTCGTCGAGGGCCTTGTCCTCGGGCGAGGCGGACGGCAGCAGGACGGTGCCGCCGTCCACGCTCAGCAGCGACAGCACCGCCTCCCCGCAGCGGGTCGCGAGTTCGGATTGCACCCTGCGCAGCTTCCGGCGCGCCACCACCGCACCGTCGAGTTGCGGATTTCGTTCGTCCGGATGGGGTGGAATCGCCAGCGCGAGAACCGAATACGAGTCGGCGATCTGGATGCCGCACTCGCGGGCCATGGTGAAGGTGGGGTGTCCGCCGAGCAGGGCCGAGGCGAGGGTGTGCGCCGCCGTGTGATGCTCGCCGACCACCGCGCGCAACTCGGTCACGTAGGCGCGCGAGACGGTCGAGGTGATGGTGTCCAGGATCTCCAGCAGGCGGCGGCTGATGTCCTTGAGGCTGTCGAAGTCCGCGGCGGTCGCGTTCGCGACGATCAGGTCGAAGCCGAGCTTGAACCCTTCGTGTACGGCGTGGTGGATGGTGTCGATCGGGATGCCCTCACGCGCCCAGCCCGCCGCGGCGTTGCGCAGCAGCAGGGTCTTCTCCGGGATGTCGCTGCCGTCGAGCATGCTGACGGCCAGTTCCAGGCACAAGCGGGTGATATTGGTGATATCGCCGTTGAGCGCCTCGCCGGGGAGGGTCCGGCAGTGCGCGACGGTCTCGATGAAGTGGCCGACCATTTTGCGAGACAGATTCCGCACGTCCCGCAGTGAAGAACTGGCCGGGCGGCCCGAGAGGGTCAGATCCGGGCCCGCCGAATCGGTGATGGACATGTGACTCCTTCAGTCCCCGATCACGGAAAGTACTCCACGGTAACTTGACCGGGTCGACGTGCCGAGGGTCGCGCCCCCGGTTGGGGACACCACCCGAACCACGCGGTGCGCGTCTGTGAAGCCTCACAAGTCGTATTCGCGCGGTCGAATTCTTTCGATCCCCGTCGTAACGTCGATAGCAGCAGGGTCGCCGGGCGGAGGGAGGGCCATGAATATCGGCCCGCACGAGAAAGATCGGGACATCGCCGAGGCGTCCGCGAGATCCGATCGTGGCACCCGTCGCGGCGGTCCCGACGCGCTGATTCGAATGGGGCTGGAGCTGGCCCTCGTGCTGGTCGACGCGGCCGAGGCGGCCGGAAATCTCGCCCTCGGCCGGTTCGAGCACGCGGCCACCCGGTGCGCCCAGGCGGGCATCCCGATCGAAGCCGTGCACGCCGTTCTGCGCGACAGCGTCGACGCGGGCCTCGCCGGGGCCGTAACCGGTTCGCCCGAGCGACGCACCCCGCGCGACCAGGTCGAACCCGGCGTTCTCAGTGAATTCCTCGAGGCGCTGAACTCGGTCGTGGCGCGCAGTTACGCCAACTGATCCGACCGGGTCACGGTCCGCTCACAGCGCGGCGACGAGCGCCGCGCTCTCCAGCGCGCATCCGTACCCGATGGTGATGCCGGAACCGCCGTGGCCGTAGTTGTGGACGACGGGCGTGCCGGGCAGCACGGCGGTGTCGAGTTCCACGCGGACTTCCCGGCGACCGGGGCGCAGTCCCACCACGGTTTCCAGCACTTCGCTGCCCGCGAGAGCGGGAACCAGATCGCGGCAGCGCCGCAGGATCGATCGAGTGAGGTCGGGAACCGGCGCCGTGTCCCACTCGCCGATGTCCAGGGACCCGCCCAGCACGCAGTCGTTCACGCGCGGATGGACGTAGGCACGGCCGAGCGGATGCGCCTCGTCGCGGACCGAGACGGACAGCCCGGGATTCGCGACCCGCACGATCTGACCCCGGATCGGATACGTCTCCCGGTCGCCGACCAACTCGGCGGCCCGCAGGCCTGCGCAGTTGATCACGACATCCGGCGACAGGTCGGCGAGCTCGTCGAGCCGTCGCACAGTGCGTCGGACGCGGTGCGCGCCCGCCGCGTCCACTTGCGCGCTGAGGAAGGGCAAGTAGGTCGGCATCTCCACCAAGGGAACTTCGAAACGGAACCCGAATCGGTAGCCCGGCGGCAGTTCGGCGGGATCGGCCGACCGGAACGAGCGCACCGATCGCGACCATGCCGGTATCGGGGGTTCGTCGCGATACAGCGCCATCGACGAGCACATCCGCACACCCGGCGCGCCCGCGGCGGCCAACCGCGCCAAGTGCTCGAAAGTGATCTCGCCCCAGGCCCGCACACGATCGGCGGGGCCCGCGGCGGTCGGAAACCAGACCGCGGCGGCCAGGAAGGACGTCGTCGCCGTGATCGGCTCCGCGCTGACGACGATGACCTCGTGCCGCGCCCGGAGCAGTTCGGCCGCGGTGGACAGGCCCGTGATGCCCGAGCCGAGGACGACGATCCGCATGCGGGCGACATTATCGACCCCCGCCCGCGGGGGCTGTTGCCCCAGCACCGCCCGTGGGGAGCCGTGCGTTTCGGCTGACTAGCCGGGGCGACCCTGGGTATTGCCCGCACATGGACGATGGGCGCTTGACGGTCGGCGTAGAAGAAGAGTTCCTGCTTGTCGACCCCCGTACCGGCGCGCCGCTGGCACGCAATGTGGAAGTGGCGCGCACCGCCGAGGAGATCGGGGTCGACCTGCAACTCGAGCTGACGCGCTGTCAGGTGGAAACCAGCACGGCGGTCCACACCGATATCGGCGCACTGCACCGGCAGTTGCGGGAATTGCGCCGCGATATCGCCGCCTGCGCCGAGCACAACGACGCACGCCTGCTCGCCGTCGGCATCCCGCCCACCGTCCCGCACGACTATCCCGTCACCGATACGCCGCGCTACCAGCGCATCGCCGAGAACTTCGGCATGCTCGCCCATGAGCAGGGACTGTCGGGCTGCCATGTGCACGTCGGCGTCCCCGATGCCGAAACCGCGGTGCAGGTCAGCAACCATCTGCGGCCGTGGCTGCCGCAATTGCTGGCGATGACCGCGAATTCGGCCATCTACCGCGGCACCGAAACCGGATTCGCCAGCTGGCGCAGCATCCTGTGGCGGCGCTGGCCCAGCGCGGGGCCACCGCCGTATTTCGAGTCCGCCCGTGACTACGAGGCGATGGTCGCGATGATGCTCAACAGCGGCAGCATCCTGGACAAGCAGATGGTCTACTGGGACGTTCGCCCGTCGGTCTCGTTCCCGACCGTCGAAGTGCGGGTGAGCGACATCCCCGCCACGGTCGAGGAGACCGCGCTCTTGGCGGCGCTGGTGCGCGCCATCGTCGTCACGGCGCGGAAATCGTTGGCCGCGGGGCAGATCGCACCGCCGGTCCCCGCCGAAGTGCTGCGGGCGGCGTACTGGAAAGCCGCCCGTTCGGGATTGGACGGCGACGGTGTCGATCCCTATGACAGCAATGTGGCGCCGGTGCGCGATTTGCTGTTCCGGCTGATCGAGCACGTGGCCCCCGCACTGGACGAGGCAGGCGACCGGCAGTTCGTCGACGAGGCGTTCGCACACCTGCTCACGCGCGGCAACGGCGCGCATCGGCAGGTCGCGGCGCTGCGGGCGCGCGGCGAGATCGATGACGTCGTCGAGGAGGTCGCGCGCGCGACCCTCGAAGGGTGCGACTAACCCAGGGGCGTCTCGGCGCCTGCACCGGCGACTCGAAGACGCTCAGCCCAGAGTGACGGCGGCGATCTGCGGCGAGGTCGGGCGCGGCGACCCTTTCGCGGGTTCGATGGTGACGGCGACGATGTCCGCGGGATCGAATCCGGTCGCCACGCCCGCCTGCGGCACGCCGGTCACCACGCCCGCCGAACGCGGCGTACCCGTGGACGACACAACCCAGAGCTGATATGCCCGGCCGGGCGGTGGCGCGGGTACCGCGTCGAAGGTGACCGCGACCGTTCCGAGCCGGTCGGAGGTGCTCACCGTCAGCGTGCCGCCGACGGACAGTTCGATCACCCGGGAACGCGCGTCCGATTGCCTCGACACCTGGTCGGCCGTGACCGCCGCGGCGTGCGACCCCGCGATCCGCTCGGCCACCACCACGGCGCCCGCACCCGCCGCGACGGCCACCGCGGCGGCCACCACCAACCGTGCGAGGCGGCGGCGGGCGAGGATTTCGCGACGGCGCCGCGCGCCGGGACACGAGTCGTCGATCGCCCCGAGGATCTTCGACTCCAGGGTCGGTGGAGGATTCACCGCGGCGGTCGCGCTCAGTGCCGCCAGGGTCTCCCGGATCCCGTGCACCGCCGCCGCGAACGCCGCGGCCGTGCCGGAATCGGTCTTCGCAAGCCGGTTTTCGATGCGCCTGCGCTCGATCTCGGCGACCGCGTCCATCGCGTAAGGGCAGGCCAGGTCGAGCAGATCCGCGCGCGAGGTCTGGGTACCGGTCATCGCCGGTCGCCTCCGGTCGGTAGCCGTGGGTGCGCTCCATTCACCCGTAAAGCGCTCGCCGCTCCCTCCGCACGCGAACCGTCCCTGGACTCCGCAGGCGAACGACCGCGTGTGGTGGGACCCGCGCCGCGGTTTCGGCGCACCTGCCCTGTGCCAACCCGCATGCCTTGACTTCGCGGCGAACGGCCTCGCGGATTGGATTCTCGCCATATGCGGCACGAACACAGGTACGCTGCTCGTCCGCCGGAATCGTCCCTATCGTCTCGGTCACGGCGCTGCCGGCGCACGGAAGGCAGTGCGCTACAACCCGGGGCACGTTCACGCTCCACGGCGGAATCCGACCGCTTTCCGACGCAGAGGAGAACACCGATGCTCACCGTGCTCCGTGATGAACGCGACGTCCCGCTCGAGCACGTCACCGTGGCGCTGGGCTGGGACCCCGCTACCCGTTCGCGCTTGCTCGGCAGGCGCAAGGAGATCGATCTCAACGTCGCGGCCCTGCTCTTCGCCGCGGACCGGCTCGTCGACGTCGTATATCACGAGCAGCTCACCTCGACGGACGGGGCCGTCCGCCTGCACGGCGACAGTCTCACCGGAGAAGGGGATGGCGACGACGAGGTCATCAGCGTGGACCTGTCCCGCCTCTCCCCACACGTCACCTCCGTGCTGTTCCTCATCACCAGCTACACCGGCCGGACGCTCGATCGGATCTCGAACGCCTACTGCCGGGTGATCGACACCGCGGCGGGTACCCAGCTCGCCCGCCACGAGCTGACCGGCGGCGGCTCGCACACCGGCATGGTGCTCGGTCGAGTGCGTCGCGCCGGTGGCGGCTGGCACTTCGAGGGCATCGGCGCGGGCTTGCAGGCGCGGCATCCGGTCGAGGCCGTTCCGCAGATCGGCGCCTACATCGAGTGACCTCCCAGCGATTTCGTTTGCACCGCAATCGCTTCGGAGACCGTCGGCGCCCGGCGATCGCGGGACGGCCCTCCCCGCGCGCCGGTTACCCGAGCCGCGTCCGACCGGCCCGATGTCCGATTGGAATCCGGTCGCGCGGGTAGTCGCGGTGGAGGAGGTGTGACATGCCGAAGGAGGTCTCATGACCGACACGACACAGATTCGGCCGCCCGCGAACGCTCGGTCGGTCACCGAACTGGTGGACGACGCCACCGCACAGGTGTCCCGGCTCATCCGCGACGAACTGCAGCTCGCCCGTGTCGAGATGCGGGAGAAGGGCAAGCGGTTCGGGCTCGGCGCCGGCTTGGCGGGGGTCGCGGCGCTGCTGGCGTTCTACGGCGGCGCGGCGTTGGTCGCCGCGGCGGTGCTCGGCCTCGCCGAGGTCCTGCCGGGCTGGGCGTCCGCGCTCATCGTCGCGGGCGCGCTGCTGGTGGTCGCGGCGGTCCTCGGGCTGTCCGGGAAGAAGAGCGTGGAGCACGCGGCGCCGCCGATACCGCAGGAAGCGGTCGAGGGCGTGCGCGAGGACATCGAGGTGATCAAGGACAGGAGGCGGGGATGAGCGACAGCCGACCCCGGGCCGGGCAGCCCACCGACGACGTCGCGGCCTTGCGGCGCGACCGCGACGAGGCCAGAGCGGAATTGGGCAGGACGGTCGAAGAGCTGGGCCACAAGCTCGACGTGCCCGCGCGGAGCAAGGAGAAGGCGCACGAGGCTGTCGAGGCGACCCAGCACGCGGCGTCCGAGGCGGCGCTCGCCGTCGCCGGCAAGGCCCAGCAGGCCCGCACGGGCGCCGCGGATCTCGCCCACCGGGTGGCGGCGGCGCCCGAGCCGGTCGCCGCGCGCGGCAGGCAGGCCGGTGGCGCGTTGCGCGCGCACCCGATCCCGGCGGCCCTCGGCGCGGCGGTGATCGCCGCGGTGGTGTGGCAGATCGTGCGGAGGCGGCGATGAAGACGCTCTACAAACCGCTCGGCCTGGTGATCAGCGTGCTCGGCGGCCTGGCGGCGAACGCGGTGTTCACCAAGGTGTGGACGCGGATCACCGGTGAGGACCAGGCCCCGTCCTCCACCGCACGAGACCATTCCTGGCGCGAGGTGCTGTTCGCCGCGGCCTTGCAGGGCGCGGTGTTCGGCCTGGTCAAGGCCGCGATCGATCGCGCGGGCGCGAGCGGTTACGAATCGCTCACCGGCACTTGGCCGGAATAGCGCCACCGTGCCGGAGCGGCAGTCCGCCGCCGCTCGAAATCGCTGCCGCCGCCGTGAGGTCGGACACTATTCCAGGTGTCCGAACTCACGGCGGCGGCATTCGTTGCGCACGGGGGCCGATTTCCGTACCCGCGCGGCAGTGTCCTCCAGCCCCTGATACCGCCTGGTCTGAGGCGGGACTCGGCGCACAGGGTGATTGCACCGGAGCACGATGGGGTAAGTTGGCCGCGGAATGCTCGCTCTCTGCGCCGTGTCCGACTGTGCAAGAGATGCGAACCTGAGCGGAGGTCGACGTGGCGTACTGCCGAGGACGCGTGGCCGGCACGGGAGGTGGATTGTGAGTTCCGAAAGCGCGCCCCGGGCGCTGGAGGTCGAGGTGCGGTCGGCGGAGGGCACGGTGGTCGTCACCGTGCACGGCGAGATCGACATGGCGTCCGCGCCACGCTTGCAATCGGCGCTCGACGAGGCGCTGCGCGACACACCGGCCGCGGTCGTGGTGGACATGTCGAACGTCGGGTTCCTCGGCTCCGCTGGGCTGAGCGTCCTGCTGGCGGCCTCGGAGGCCACCGGTTCCGGTGGCTTGCGTGTGGTCCCCAGTGACGCGGCGCGCAGGCCGATCGAGGTCACCGCGCTGGACCGTTTGCTCACGGTATTCGACTCCGTCGAGGCCGCGCTGGCAGTCGACGAGACCCAAGCCCCCAGCTGAGCCCCCAGCTGAGCCTCCGGCACCGCATCGGTGCCGCTCGGACCCCGCCACGGTTTCGACCCCGCGTCGCCGGGTATCTGCCCGGTCGTCGGCACCGTGCCGATCTGAGCGCACCGGGAGGAGGCCGTATGGCAGACAACCGCGAACACCGACTGGTGGGAGTGCCCGCGGTGGCGGCACTGGCGGATCTCGGATTCGCCTCGGTCGCCTCGGGGGTCATCGCGCGACGTCGGCCGGTCCTGGGCCTGCTCGAACGCACCGGGGCCGATTCGCGGGCGATCGAGCGCGTGCGGCAGCTGCGGCGGGAGTTCGGTGCTGGTCCGGTCGAGCTGGTGGTGCCGGGGCGCCGGATCGTGGTCGTTCTCGACCCGCAGGACGTCGGGCGGGTCCTGGCCGACGCACCGACGCCGTTTCACCCGGCCAATCGCGAAAAACGCGCCGCACTGCGCCAGTTCCAGCCGCACGGTGTCCTGTTGTCCGAAGGCCCGATCCGCGATCAGCGCCGGGCCGTGAACGAGGCGGCGCTGGAGTCTGCCGAGCCGCTGCACCGGCTGGCCGGGCCGTTCGCCGAGGCCATCGCGGAGGAGGCGCGCGAGATGATCGCGTCCGCCCTGCACCGCGGTCACCTGGACGCGCGGCAGTTCACCACACGGTGGTGGCGACTGGTGCGACGGATCGTGCTCGGTGAGCGTGGTCGCGACGACACGGTGCTCACCGACGAGCTGTCCCGGCTGCGCTCGGCGGGCAATTGGTCGTTCCTGGCGCCCGCGCATCGCAGGCAGCGCGATCAGTTCACCAATCGGCTCTACCGTCACGTCGAGTCCGCTCCCCCGGACAGCCTTGCCGGGGCGCTGGCCGCGGTGCCCGCGGGCGGGGCGACCGATCCGGTCGGGCAGATACCCCATTGGTTGTTCGCCTTCGACGCGGCGGGCATCGCGCTGAGCCGGGCGCTGGCCGTGCTGAGCACCCATCCCGAGCACCACGCCCGCGCGCTGGCGGACGCCGTCGACCCGGACCGCGTCGACCTGCGCGGATATCTGCGCGCCTGCGTGCTCGAGTCGGTACGGCTGTGGCCGACCACGCCCATGTTGCTGCGCGACATCACCGCCGACACCCAATGGCGCGACGGCGACGAGCGCTTCACCATCGCGGCGGGCGCGGCACTGATGATCGCGGTCGCGGCGTTCCACCGGGACGCCGAGCTGCTGCCGTTCGCCGACCAGTTCGTCCCGGAGATCTGGCTCGACGGCCGTGCGGAGCAGTACCCCCAGTTGGTGCCGTTCAGCGCGGGCCCCGCCGACTGCCCGGGCCGCAACCTGGTGCTGTTCGTCACCAGCGCGCTGCTCGCGCACCTGTTGACCTCCGCCGACTTCCGGCTGCGGTCCACGCCCCGGCCGTACCCGGACGCTCCGCTGCCGGTGACCTTGAACAATTTCGGACTCGACTTCACCGTCGAGCCGTGCATGACGCAAGCCGGCTGATCGTCTATCGCGGAAGGCTCGCTTCCGCGACAGCTGCCATGATCGAGCCATGCTGGAAACCTCCGCACGCCTGTTGCGGCTGCTGTCGCTGCTGCAACTGCGGCGCGACTGGACCGGGCCCGCGTTGGCCGAACGGCTCGGCATCTCCACCCGGACCGTGCGCACCGACATCGAGCGCCTGCGGACGCTCGGGTACCCCGTGCATGCCACACCGGGCGTCGCCGGGGGTTACCGGCTCGGGGCCGGATCGGCGTTGCCGCCGCTGCTGCTGGACGACGAGGAAGCCGTGGCGGTGGCGGTCGGACTGGTCACCGCCGCCAACGGAGCGGTCACCGGCATCGAGGAGACATCGGTGCGGGCGCTGACGAAACTGCGGCAAGTGTTGCCGTCTCGATTGCGGCACCGCGTCGACACGCTGACCGCGGCCACCGTGCACGTGTCCGGCGACGGGCAATCCACCGTGGACGCGGCGGTGCTCACCGCGGTCGCGGACGCGATCCGGGCGAGCGAGCGATTGCGCTTCGACTACGAAAGCCATGGCGGCGCACCCTCCAGCCGGGATGTCGAGCCGCACCGGATGGTGCACTGGTGGGGTCGCTGGTATCTGGTCGCGTGGGATGTGGGGCGCGGCGACTGGCGTACCTTCCGCGTCGACCGGATCGCGCCGAAGGTTCCGTACGGGCCACGATTCACGCCCCGCGCCGTCTCCGAGGAGGAGATCGCCGAGCGAGTGCAGCGCGGCGTGGGCGCCGCCACTTGGCGCTACCGTGCCCGGGTCCGTATGGCCGCCCCGGCGGAAGTGATCCGGGCGCGGCTGCCCGCGGCGGTGGAGGTGATACCGGACGGGCCGGACCACTGTGTGGCGCTGGTGGGCTCGGATTCCCCTCGAATGCTGACGTGGTATCTCGGCCTCGCCGATGTCGAGTTCGAGGTGCTCGACTCCCCCGCGCTCACCGAACACCTGGTCGCCACGGCCGACCGTTTCCGGCGGGCGGCCGGGCGGAAATGACGTGGGATCGCGAGCTTTCGCCCAGACGAAACGGCCGCGCTCGATGCCAGGGCACCGAGCGCGGCCGACAGTGCCCCGCGAATCGGTCCCGTACTAGCGGCTGGCGCCCGCGGCGGCACCGATGAGGCCGCCGACCACGCAACCGGGGAAGACCCCCACGATGAAGAACACGAGACCGACCAGCGCCCCGATCGCACAGCCGATCGCCACCCCGCCCAATGTGGACCCCGCGTCACCGATGAACTGCGGCGCGCCCGGTTCCGGGATGGCGGCTCCGATGGGGCTCAAGGTCAATGTCGTCCCGGCCGCATCGATGTCGGGCGCCACTTCGACCTGCTGGCCGAACATGGACACCATGGTGGTGGGCACCGTGGTCACGACCGACCCGTCGGGCCCCAGCACCGCGATCCCCCCCGGTGTGCGGGCGAATGTACCGGAGTCGAGCGTGACCACAGCGCTCGTCCGGTCCGGCGCGACGGACGTTGTGTAGGAGACACCGCTCTCGTTCCCGCTCACCACGGGGTCGTAGATCTCGGCATGACCGTACGCCGTCGCCGCGGTCACGCCGGTGGCGGCAATGGTCAGCAGCGTGGTCGCAACCAATTCTCTGAACTTCATGAGCCTTCCCATCCTCAGCAGATTCGATCTGTCGTTACCTGGGTACAGCCGTGAAACACTAGCGATTATAGGCGTTGGGCATCACCATTTCCGAAACTTGAGAATGTCCGAAATGTCTTGCCCGCCAAGCGGTTCGGCGGTCATCCAGGAGATGACGGGAAGGCTGCTCCCGCTACTCCAGCTCCCCCTCGGTCTCCAAGTAGACCTGCCGCAGTCGATCGAGCGTGTCCGATTCGGGGTGTTCCCACAGTTTGCGCTCGGCCGCCTCCAGCAGCCGCTCGGCAATGCCGTGCAGCGCCCAAGGATTGGACTGCTCCATGAACTTCCGGTTCACCTCGTCGAAAACGTAGCTCTCCGAGAGCTTCTCGTACATCCAATCGGCTACCACGTTGGTGGTGGCGTCATAGCCGAACAGGTAGTCGACGGTCGCCGCCATTTCGAACGCGCCCTTGTAGCCGTGCCTGCGCATAGCCTCGAGCCACCGGGGGTTCACCACCCGGGCCCGGAACACCCGCGCGGTTTCCTCGGACAGCGTCCGGGTGCGCACCGCGTCCGGGCGGGTGCTGTCGCCGATGTAGGCCTCCGGGTTCTCGCCCGTCAGCGCGCGCACCGTCGCGACCATGCCGCCGTGGAACTGGAAATAGTCGTCGGAGTCGGCGATGTCGTGCTCGCGGGTGTCGGTGTTCTTGGCCGCCACGGCGATCCGCCGGTACGCGCCGCGCATGTCCTCGGCGGCGGGCGCGCCGTCGAGGTCGCGGCCGTAAGCGTAGCCGCCCCAGGTGGTGTACACCTGCGCGAGATCGTCGTCGGTGCGCCAGCTCTTCGAATCGATCAGCTGCAACAGGCCGGCCCCGTAGGTGCCGGGCTTGGAGCCGAAGATGCGGGTGGTGGCGCGCCGCCGGTCGCCGTGCTCGGCGAGATCGGCCTGGGCATGCGCCCGCACGTAGTTCGCCTCGCCCGGCTCGTCCAGGTCGGCGACCAGGCGGACCGCATCGTCGAGCAGGGCGAGCACGTGCGGGAACGCGTCGCGGAAGAAGCCGCTGATGCGCACCGTCACATCGATGCGGGGACGGCCGAGTTCGGCGAGCGAGATCACCTCGAGCGTGCTGACGCGGCGGCTCGCCTCGTCCCACACCGGCCGGACGCCCAGCAGCGCGAGGACTTCGGCGATGTCGTCGCCGGAGGTGCGCATGGCGGAGGTGCCCCAGATCGACAGGCCCACCGACCGCGGGTACTCGCCGTGATCGGCGCGGTAGCGCTCCAGGAGCGATTCCGCCATGGCCTGCCCGGTCTCCCAGGCCAACCGGGACGGCACGGCCTTGGGATCGACCGAGTAGAAATTGCGTCCGGTCGGCAGGACGTTGATCAGGCCGCGCAGCGGCGAACCGCTCGGGCCCGCCGGGATGAACCCGCCGTCGAGCGCGTGCAGCACCCGCTCGATCTCCACGCCGGTCTGCCGCAGGCGCGGCACCACCTCGGTGGCCGCGAACCGCAGCACCCGGCGCACCTCGGGGTCGTCGGTGATGCCGTCCACCGCCTCGGGCGACCAGTCCGCCGCCTGCAACGCCGCGACCAGCGCGCGGGCGCGGTCCTCCACCGCGTCCACGCGTTCGCGCGCCTCCCCGCCCGACTCGTCCAGGCCGAGGGCTTCGCGCAGACCGGGCACGGTACGCTCCCCGCCCCACAGCTGGCGTGCGCGCAGCATGGCCAGCACCAGATCGAGTTCGCTCTCCCCCGCCGGGGCTTGTCCCAGAATGTGCAGGCCGTCGCGGATCTGCACGTCCTTGATCTCGCACAGCCAGCCGTCGACGTGCAGCAGCATGTCGTCGAAGGAGTCCTCGTCCGGGCGCTCGGTGAGGCCGAGGTCGTGGTCCATCTTCGCGGCGCGCATCAGCGTCCAGATCTGCTGGCGGATGGCGGGCAGCTTGGCCGGGTCCAGCGCGGAGATGTTGGCGTGCTCGTCGAGCAACTGCTCCAGACGTGATATATCGCCATAGCTTTCGGCCCGGGCCATCGGCGGGATCAGGTGATCCACCAGGGTGGCGTGCGCGCGCCGCTTGGCCTGAGTGCCCTCACCGGGGTCGTTCACCAGGAACGGGTAGATCAGCGGCAAGTCGCCGAGGGCGGCATCGGTTCCGCACGAGGCCGACATGCCGAGCGTTTTGCCCGGCAGCCACTCCAGGTTCCCGTGCTTGCCCAGGTGCACCATCGCGTCCGCGCCGAAACCCTCGGGCGATCCGAGCCACCGGTAGGCCGCCAGGTAGTGGTGACTGGGTGGCAGATCGGGGTCGTGGTAGATCGCGACGGGGTTCTCGCCGAAACCACGCGGCGGCTGCACCATGAGCGCGACATTGCCGAAACGCAGCGCGGCGACGACGATCTCCCCGCCCGGGTCGGACGAGCGGTCGACGTAGAGTTCGCCCGGCGGCGGGCCCCACGCTTCCACGACGGCCTCGCGCAGGTCGCCGGGCAGGGTGTCGAACCAGGTCGCGTAGGCGGCCGCGCCGATGCGGATCGGGTTGCCCTCGAGCTGTTCGGCGGTCAGCCAGTCGGGGTCCTGGCCGCCCGCCGCGATCAGGGCGTGGATGAGGGCGTCGCCGTCCCGCTCGTCCAGGCCGGGGACCTCGCCCGGTGCGCCGAGATCGTAACCGGCGGTACGCATTTCGGTGAGCAGGCGGATCGCGCTGGCCGGGGTGTCCAGGCCGACGGCATTGCCGATGCGGGCATGCTTGGTCGGGTAGGCCGACAACATGACCGCGATGCGCTTGCGCGCGGCGGGGATGTGGCGCAGCCGCGCGTAGCGCGTCGCGATACCCGCGACCCGGGCGGCGCGCTCGGGATCGGGGACGTAGGTGGACAGGCCGTCGGCGTCGAATTCCTTGAACGAGAACGGGACCGTGATGATCCGTCCATCGAATTCCGGCACCGCGACCTGGGTGGCGACGTCCAGCGGTGACAGCCCGTCGTCGTTGGCCTCCCACTGCGCGCGGCCGGTGGTCAGGCACAGCCCTTGCAGGATGGGCACGTCCAGGTCGGCGAGCGCACCGACATCCCAAGCCTCGTCCTCGCCGCCCGCCGACGCGATGGCGGGCTTGGTGCCGCCTGCGGCCAGCACCGTCACCACCAGCGCGTCGGCGCGGCGCAGGGTCGCGATCAACTCGGGTTCGGGGGTGCGCAGCGACGCGCAGTACAGCGGCAGCGCCCGCGCGCCCGCCTGTTCGATCGCGGTGCACAGCGCGTCGACGTAGGCGGTGTTGCCCGCCAGATGCTGGGCGCGGTAGTAGATCACCGCCACCGTCGGCCCGTCGGCCTGCCCGGTGGCGCCCCGGTCCAGTTCGCCCCAACTGGGCAACTGGATCGGGGGTTCGAAGCCGTGGCCGGTCAGCAGCACGGTGTCGGACAGGAAATTGTGCAGCTGGCGCAGGTTCTCCGGGCCGCCGGCGGCGAGGTAGTTGTGCGCGTCTGCCGCGACACCACCCGGCACGGTGGAGCACTCCATCAGTTCGGCGTCCGGGGCGATTTCGCCGCCGAGCGCGACGAGCGGGATCCCGCTCGCGCGCAGCGCCTCCAGCCCGTCCTCCCAGGCCCGCTTGCCACCGAGGATGCGCACGATCACCAGATCGGCGCCGTCGAGCAGGCCGGGCAGGTCATCGACCAGCAGGCGAGCCGGATTCCCCCAGCGGTAGTCGGCGCCGCTGGCGCGGGCACTGAGCAGATCGGTGTCGGACGTGGACAACAACACAATCACGGGTGGCAGCCTTCCTCGGGTGACGCGCCCATCGGGGGGGTTCGCTGCTCGCCGGGGAGGGTCTGGCTTTCTACAGTGGCGCGACCGCACCGGACTTCCACCGGTTTCCTCGTCGTCCGCCGAGCACGCCGATGCTACCTGCCGTTCGGGCCGGGCTCGTCCACGCGTCCGCCCCCCTGCGCCGTCCGGCGTTCGCGGTCACTCGACCGGGCGGCCAGGAAGTCGTCGACGAGCCGCGCGCATTCGGCCGGGGTGGTCGGCGCGAGTCCGACCAGCCTGGCGAAGACGATCGGGCCGACGAGCTGGGTCAGCGCCGGCATCACGTCGAATTCGCCGAGCTGGGCGCGCACCTCCGGATCGCCGAACAGCTGATCGAACGGCTTGCGGTACTGCTCGATGAGCCGCTGGCGCAGCGAGGTGAACGCCGGACCCGCACCGGACGCGCCGCGCTCGCCGGTGGCCAGCCACGCCAGCGTGGACATCTGCAACGGGGCCTCGTTGACGACCGCGGCCTGCCTGCTGACCAATTCGGTGAGCCGTTGCCGCAGCGGACCATCCGGCGGCGCCTCGACGACCGGAGGGAGCAGCCGCTCGAGCGTGGCGGCGCGCAACTGCACGGCGTTGTCGAAATGCCGGTACAGCGTGGTGCGCGCGACCTTGGACATGGTCGTCACCGCTTCGACGGTGACCGCTTCCAGCCCACCGGATTTCAACAGCGCCGTCGCGGCGTCCAGCAGCCTGGCTCGGGAGCGCAGCTTGCGCGGATCGACCTCGTCACCGGGATCAGGGTGGTGCGGGGGCGGTTCTGCGGCACCGGTCATGGGTCGAACATTCCTCCTTCGCGACGCCTATCGCCACCCCGCGCACTTATGCTACTGATAGTAGCGTAGCGATACTGACAGTTTTGTTCTGCCGGGAGGCGCCATGGAGTCCACCACGAGAAGTCTGTCAGCCGCTCAGCGCTGGATGTTGACGATCTCCTGTGCCACCGTGGCCCTCGTCGTCGCCTCGATGGCGGCTTTGTACACCGCATTGCCGGAGATCGCCGCCGCCACCGGAGCCAGCCAGCAGCAGCTCACCTGGGTCATCGATGGGTACACCCTGGCGCTGGCCTGCCTGGTTCTCCCGGCGGGCGCGCTCGGCGACCGATACGGGCGGCGCGCCGTCCTGATCATCGGGCTGTTCGTGTTCGCGGCGGCCTCGGCGACGCCCGTCCTGCTCGACACGCCCGGCTGGTTGATCGCGGGCCGGACGGTGGCCGGTGTGGGGGCCGCTCTGGTCATGCCCTCGACGCTGTCGCTGATCACCGCCGGATTCCCCGAGTCACGGCGCAGCAATGCCGTCGGGCTGTGGGCGGGTGTGGCCGGCGCGGGAGCGGTGCTGGGCATCCTCGGGTCGGGCCTGCTGCTGGAGCGGTGGTCGTGGGTCTCGATCCTGCTCGCCATGTCCATCGCGGGCCTGCTCCTGATGATCGCGGGATTCACGCTGCCGGAATCGGTCGACCGGGCACGTCGCGCGGTGGATCTGTGGGGCGCGCTCACCTCGGCCGCGGCCGTCGGATCGCTGGTGGTGACCGCGATCGCGGCGCCCGAGCGCGGCTGGCTGGATCCGCTGGTGATCGGCACGGCCGTCGGCGCGGCGCTGGCGGCGGTGGCGTTCGTGATGGTGGAGACACGGGTGGCACACCCGCTGCTGGATGTGCGCCTGTTCACCCATCGAGGCTTCGGTTCGGGGACCGCGGCGGTGACCCTCCAGTTCCTCGTGTGCTTCGGGACCTTCCTGCTGATGGTCCAGTTCCTGCAGCTGATCCTCGGGTACGGGCCCCTGATGTCGGCGCTGGCGATGGCGCCGATGGTCGTGCCGATGGTGGCGATCTCGGCGGTGGCGCACCGGCTGACCGAACGTGCCGGACTGCGGCTACCGATGGCCGGCGGGCTGGTGATCATCGGGATCGCGCTCATCGCGCTCTCCGGCCTCGACGTCGACAGCACCTACCTCGATCTGCTCTGGCCGTTCCTGATCATGAGCAGCGGTACCGGACTGTGCACCGCACCCGCGACGGCCGCGATCATCGCGGGCACCCCGGTGGAGAAACACAGCGTCGCCGCCGCGGTGAACGACGCGGCACGCGAAGTGGGCGCGGCAGTCGGCATCGCCATCGCGGGCAGTATCCTGGCCGCCGGGTACAGCACCCGCATCGCGCCCGCCTTGCCGCAGGTGCCCGAACAGATTCGCGAACCGGTCGGCGACTCACTGGCCGCGGCGCTCGAGGTCACCGAGCGGGTGGGCCCGCAAGCCGCGCCCCTGGCCGAGTTCGCCGAGTCCGCCTTCGTCTACGGCGCCCAGCAATCCGCGCTGGCGCTGGGCATTCTCACCCTCGTCGCCGCGATACCGATCGGTGTGTGGGCGCCGGGACGGTCGCGCGCGAAAGCGAAAACCGCGGCCGCGCGGCCGGAAACGCAACCGACCACGCCGCGATGACAGCTCGCGATGCCGCCGCGGCACGACCGCACACCACGACCCCGTCGCCGATGTGACAGCGGCACGCGAGACGATTGCGCGAACCCGATCCGGGTCGCCGAACGGTCCCCGCCCGCGCGCACCGGACCTACACCAGGTCGGCGTTCCCGTCGATCACCTTGAGGTGGTAGTGGAATCGGTTGACCCGCCACCCATCCGCCGTGCGTTCGACGCCGAGGGAGTAGCTGCCGACGAAGGTGCGGGTCTTGCCCTCGACCGCGGCGTTCTTGACATGCACCGCGATGGCGTCCGCGTGCACGCGCGCCGTGTCACCGTCCAGATCGATGAGATGGTTGCCCGATTGGTGGTGCACCCCGTCGAGGTCGGCGAGGCCGGTGCGCCAATCCGCGATGATGTCGGCGGCGGCCCGCTCCCCGACCGGCCCGCCGAACCCCCCGTCGAAATCCACTCTCGGCGTGAAGACCTCGGCAGACAAATCTTCCCAGCGCTTCTGATCGGTGTACACGAACATTTTGGTGATCACATCGATGATGTCGAGCCGGTCGGCGAGCGTGGAGATTTCGGACATACGGCGACCTTAGTCGGCGCGTGCGTGCGAGGTCTTGCGGACCATCCCGCCCAGCAGCACCAGTCCGGTGTCCGGAAGATCGTCGTCGAGCCATTGTTGCAGCGGAACGACACCGGGATCGATCATTTCGAAGCCATGGAAGAACGACTCAACCACGGCCGGCGACCGGTAGACCACCTGGGCCGAGGAGTTGGCGGTATCCGACGACGACTGCGTGATGAAGTCCGGATCGCTGTCGGCGGAGCCGTGTGTGAACGCCAGGTGGCTTCCCGGCGCCATGGCCGCGCCGAGGCGGGCGACGATCGCGGCCGGGTTTTCGTCGTCCATCACGAAGTGCAGGACCCCGACGAGCGTGATCGCCACCGGTTCACCGAAGTCGATCACCCCTTCGTTGCGCAGCCGATCGAGAATGTCGTCCGGCCTGCGCACGTCGCCCAGCACGGCCGTGACCCCCTCGGCCCCGGCGAGCAGAGCGCCGCAGTGCGCGTACACGACCGGGTCGAAATCGACGTACGCCACCCGCGCCGACGGATCGACCTTGCGGGCCACCTCGTGCACGTTCGGTGAGGTCGGGATACCCGCGCCGAGATCGATGAACTGCCGGATCCCCGCCTCCGCGGCCAGCTCGACCGCCCGCACCAGGAACTTTCGACTGAACCAGGCCAACGTGCGGGTGTCCGGTGCGATGGACAGCATCCGGTGCGCCACCACCCGGTCGATCTCGTAGTTGTCTTTGCCGCCCAGCAGATAGTCGTATACCCGGGCGGAATTCGGCAGATTCGGATCGACGCCCCGCGGTGCTCGCTCCATGCCGCACACCGTACCTCTTCGATCACTCCGGTCGGGTTCGTAAGGAATTGCCCTTTCCCGTCGCCGCCGTGCGTTCCGGCGCAGCGAACCTCTACCGGCCGAAAGCACTGCGGGAGAGTGAATTACCGTTGCGTCCCGGACTCGGTCGCCGCCGCGAGCACCTCGGCCCTCGCCATGAGTACGTCCGCCACCGGGCGGGGGCGACGGCCCAGTCCGCACGCGCAGGCGACTCCGTCGACCGGGCGGCCCAGCGCATTCTCCAGAGTCCGCAACGTCTCCAACTGCTGTGTCTCGGTAGGAACATCGTGCACCAACCCGGCATAGAAATCGGTGCCCGTGGCCAAAGCCAGATCTGCCAGCGGCGCATAGAATTCCGGATCGGCGGGGGGCGGTATGTCGCCGGCGGCGACCGGGCCGTGCACGAATTGCAGGATGCGCCCCTGCGGCCAATGCCGGACGACGGAATTGGCCAAATCGACCAGCGGCCGGGTATCACGCAACTTTCCCCGGGCTTTGTTGCGCAGGCTGCCGAGGCACAGGTGCACCCCGAAACGGGTCCCCTCGGGAGCCGCCGCGGCCAGCGCGGCGATCCCCTCACCCAGTCCCAGCGCCCGATCGACCAGCCGGTGCGACGGCTGCGCCCTGGCCGTGAGCACCAGTTCCGCGGTGGCCTCCAACTGCACGACGACGTCGTCGCCGGCCAGCGCGCGGATAGCCGCGATCTCGCGCACGGTGGCGTCGAAGAAGGCTCGGCGATGGCGCCGCAGACCGGCGGCTCCCATGGCGATGAACGTCAGGGTGAGGTCGGTCGGCATGCCGATCTGGAGCGCGAGGCCGGGCAACTCGCGCACGCCACGCAGTTCGCGGAAGATCCGCAGTGCCTCCTCCGCCTCCCGGAGATATCCGAGATCCATGATTTCCCCGCGCAATTCGGCGCCGCGAGCGACGCGATGGATCGTTCGGTCCCGGCTCGACCGCCACGTCCCCGGCTTCTTCACCGCCAGGACACCCTGGGTGACCAGGTCTTCGATGATCGGCTGGATGTAGAACTCGTAGCGCCGCGTCTCCCCGGTCGGCAAGGTACGCAGCCGCGCCCCCGCGCTGTCCAGCATGGCCTTCATCGCGACGTCCGTGCTCTCGGCCGGAAAGCTTCCGACGAAGTGCACCGTTCGCGTACCCGCCCGTTGTCTCGTCGTACCCATGTTCCCGCGCTCCTCGCTCATCGCGTCGTCCCGGACATCCGCGCTCCCGACGCGATATCGGGCGCGGCCGGGTGCACGCGTGCGGCATCAACTATGCGATAGCCACCGAACATTGTGTGCGGTATCGTCATTCGCCGATAGTCACCAGGCATGACCGGCTCCGGCTCGGAAGGCATTCGGCCATGAAGAAGCTCTACGCCCGCATGATGAAGGCCGCCTGCCCCATCGACCCGGAGACGATGGAGACCACGGTGCCGTTCCTGCAACACGAGATCGTGCCGCATGCCATGGCCGATCACGGCGCCCGGCAGATCTTCTTCTTCGTCGATCGGCAGGACAACACCGTCTTCTCGATCACGATCTACGACACTCGCGAAGACCTCGACAACGCGATGCGCGAAGCCGACAGTGAGTACCGATTCGCCAGTCTCGCCGCGCTGGGGTGCACCGCCATCGACGCCCGTTCGTTCGAGGTCGTCGCCGGAGCGGTCGCCGACGGAGCCGCCGAATTCGACTTCGCCACACTCGTCCCGCCGGTGCACGATTGACTGCCCGAGTCCCGAAATCCATTGCCGCGACGGCTGTTGTCACACCCCGGGTGAAGGCCGGGTCGTCGGCGACAGGTGTTGCGCGCCATGACATTCGGGCATAGCCTGCGTCGCGTGCGAACCTCGCTACGGTCGATCGTCGCGTCCGCGGCCACGATACTGCTCTGCCTGACACCCGGTACCGCCCACGCAGACGACACCGGGCCGGGCCGCTGCGAAGCGGTTTCCCTTCCCGTGCCGCTCGGGGAGATGGCCGGTTCCTTGTGCACTCCCGCCGCGGGCGCCACCGATACCGTCATGGTGCTGATCGCCGGCTCCAACTACAACCACACATACTGGGATTTCCCCTACGCGCCGGAGACCTACAACTTCCGGCGCGCGATGAACGCCGCGGGCATCGCGACGCTGGTGGTCGACCGGCTCGGCAACGGAGCGAGCACCAGGCCGCCGAGCACGCAGGTCACGGCGACGGTTTCCGCTCGCGCCCTGCACGACATCGTGCAGGCCCTGCGCCGGGGACTCGCGGGCGCACCGCCCTTCGGCAAGGTCATCACCGGAGGCCATTCGCTCAGCTCGGGCATCGACGTCCTGGAGGCGACCACGTACCAGGACGTCGACGGCGTCCTGCTCACCGGCTTCTCCCACGCACTCAACGTGCCCGAAGTCCTCGGCGTGATCTCGACCTACCACCAAGCCGCCGAGGATCCGCGCTTCGCCGGGCTCGGCTTCGACCCCGGCTACCTGACCACCCGGCCCGGTACCCGCGCGGGCGACTTCTTCGCCCCCGAGACTGCCGATCCCGAAGTACTCGCCGTCGACGAAGCGACCAAGGAAGTCTTCTCGCCCACGGAGTATCCCGACGGTTTGACCTCCACCCTCCCGCCGATGACCAACTTCATCGACGTCCCGGTGCTGGTCGTCAACGGCAGTCTGGACCGGCTCTCCTGCGGCCCCGGCTACGCCGTCTGCGCGGATGCCGAGACCTTGCGCGCCACCGAAGCGCCGTTCTTCGGCCCGGCGGCACGACTGCGCGCGTACGTATTGCCCGACAGCGGGCACTCGGTGAATCTCGCGCGCAACACCGCGGAGTATCGAGCCGCCGTCATCGACTGGGTGCGTTCGATCGGCGGGTGACCGGCCGTTCGCTGTGGCGGGCTCGTACGTCCGTAGGCTGGATGCGCTATGACACGACGTGCTCCTGACTCCTGCCCGGGCGTGCTGCGGCTGCACGAGGCCGCCGACGGGCCGCTGGCACGAATCCGCGTGCCCGGCGGTCGCCTGGATCCCACCCAGGTGCAGGCGCTGGCCGAGGCCGCGCTCGACCTGGCGGACGGGAACATCGAGCTCACCTCCCGGGGCAACGTCCAATTACGCCGGGTGCGCGACGCCGGGACGCTCACCGACCGGCTCGCGGCCGCGGGCCTTCTGCCGAGCACCACGCACGAACGGGTGCGCAACATCATCGCCTCGCCGCTGTCCGGCCGGATCGGCGGCCTCGCGGACGTGCACCCCCTGGTTCCTGCGCTGGACACCGGCCTGCTCGCGTCGCCGCGGCTGGCCGGCCTGCCCGGCCGGGTGCTGTTCACCCTCGACGACGGACGCGGAGATGTCAGTGGGCTCGGCCCCGACATCGGGGTCCACGCGACCGGGACCGACGAGTTCGCCCTGCTGCTGGCAGGCGGCGACAGCGGCCTGCGACTCCACGCCACCGACGCGGTGGACGTCGCGCTCGCCGCCGCGCACGCGTTCCTGGACCTGCGCGGCGACGACGCGGGCCGCTGGCGGCTGCAGGAGATCGAACACGGCGCCGAACGCGTCCTCGATCGCCTCGGCTTGTCCCCGACCGCCGAAAGACTCGAATTCTCCACCGAACAGCGGGTTCCGATCGGCTGGCTGGAGCAGGACAACGGATCGGTCGGGCTCGGCGCGGGCGTGCGCCTCGGCTCGCTGCCCGCCCGCACCGCCGAGTTCCTCGCCGCGGTGGAGCGACCGATCTTCGTCACGCCGTGGCGCAGCCTGGTGATCACCGACCTGACGGAGTGGGCCGCCGAACAGGTGGTGCGCGTGCTGGCGCCGATGGGTTTGATCTTCGACGCCGACTCGCCGTGGCTGCTGGTCAGCGCCTGCGCCGGACAGCCCGGCTGCGCGAAGTCGCATACCGACGTCCGGGCCGATGCGGCCGACGCGGTCGGCACCGGACGGGTGCTGCCCGGGGCAGCCGACCCGGTCCACGGCGCGGGGACGATGTCCGCGACCGACGTCACCGTGGCCGGGCGTCAGCACTGGTCGGGCTGCGACCGCCGCTGCGGCCGCCCGCAGGGCGAGGTCACCGACATCGTCGCGACCGACGAGGGTTATCGCGTCGATTGACTCTCCGGCGGCACCGCCCGGTCACCTGCCGTGGATCTCGAGCGTGCAGCACTTGACCGAGCCGCCGGCCTTCAGTAACTCGGACATCTCGATCCCCACCGGATGGTAGCCCCGGGCGCGCAGGGCTTCGCTCAGGTCGGTGGCCGCGCTGCTGAGGAAGACGTGGAAACCGTCGCAGACTCCGTTCAACCCGAGCACCGCGGCGTCCGCGTCGGTGGCCACGATCGCGTCGGGATAGAGCGCGGCGAGCACCGCGCGCGCCGCCGGGCTGAAGGCGGGCGGGTAGTAGGCGATGTTTTCGGCGTCCAGCGGAAGCAGCACCGTGTCCAGGTGGTAGAAGCGCGGATCCACCAGTTCCAGCGACACCACGGGCAGCCCGAAGTGGCGCGACACCTCCTCGTGCGCGGCGAGCGAGCTGCGGAAGCCCGTTCCGGCCAGCAGCCGGTCGCCGACCAGGAGGAAGTCGCCTTCGCCTTCGTTGCATTCCGCGGCGGCCACCAGATTCGGCAAGCCGTATCCGGCGAACCAGGCGTGGTAGGCCGGGCCTTCGGCGGCGCGCTCCGGGTGGGTGAAGCGGGCCGACATGGCACGGTCGCCCACGATCAGACCGCCGTTGGCGGCGAACACCATGTCGGGCAGGCCCGCGATGCCGGGCACCACCTCCACGGTGTGTCCGTGCTCGGCGTAGGTGGCGCGCAACGTCTCCCACTGCGTCAGGGCCAGCGCGCGGTCGACCGGCTCGGCGGGATTCATCCAGGGATTGATGGCGTAGGCGACCTCGAAATGAACGGGACGGCACATCACGAACCGGCGCGGCGACGAACGGCGGGCGGCGGACTCGACAGGGAGGGTGGCTACAGAGGTCAACGGAACTCCCGGTATGAGCGTGGGTTTTCGGCTGATTCGACGGTAAAGGGCCTAGCATTGCGCCAGAAATGACGATTCGTTGTGCATTTCAGCCCGAAAACGGCGAATCATTGCTTTCATAGCGAGAAGGTGTGATGTGGACGACCTCGATCGGCGGATTCTCGCGCAATTGCTGAAGAACGCCCGCGCTTCGTTCCAGGAGATCGGTGGCGCGGTCGGATTGTCCGCGCCCGCGGTGAAACGGCGGGTCGACCGGCTGGTCACGGCCAAGCAGATCACCGGGTTCACCGCGCTGGTCAATCCCGCGGCGCTGGGCTGGAAGACCGAGGCGTACGTCGAGGTGTACTACCGCGACAACATCTCCCCGGCCGAACTCAAACGCAGTCTGGAACCGATCCCGCAGGTGGTAGGTGTCTGGACGATCGCGGGCGAGGCCGACGCGCTGGTGCACGTGATGGCCACCGACATGGCCGAGATCGAGGTGACCGTGGAACGGATCCGGGAGAACGCCCGGGTCGGGCGGACCCGCAGCGCCATCGTCATGTCCCGGATTTTGGAGCGCCCGCGCACCTGATCCGGCGGCGCCCGCGCGCCGGTAGCCGGTGGCCGTCCCGGAATGCGGAGCGCCCGACCCGGACCGATCTGTCCGGACCCGCCCCCATAGGGTGGACCGCATGTCCGACGTACGTGCCAGCTATCTGACCGACGGGGCCGAGATCTACCGTCGCTCGTTCGCGACGATCCGCGCCGAGGCCGATCTCAGCGGTTTCCCGCCGGATGTGGCGCAGGTGGTCGTACGGATGATCCACGGCTGCGGTCAGGTGGATCTCGCCGCGGATATCGCCTACTCCCCCCGTGTGGTCGCCTCGGCGCGGGCGGCGCTGCGCGCGGGCGCGCCGATTCTCTGTGACGCGACCATGGTGGCCTCGGGTGTGACCAGGAAACGACTGCCCGCGGGCAACGAGGTCGTATGCACCCTCGCCGATCCGCGCGTGCCGGAGCTGGCCGCGGCCAAGGGCACAACCCGCTCCGCCGCCGCGCTCGACCTGTGGCGCGACCGTCTCGACGGCGCCGTCGTCGCGATCGGCAACGCGCCGACGGCGCTGTTCCATCTGCTCGACCTGCTCGACGCGGGAGCGCCCCGGCCCGCCGCCGTGCTCGGCATCCCGGTCGGATTCATCGGTGCGGCCGAATCCAAAGACGCGCTGATCGATTTCGGCGGCGTCGAATACCTCACGGTGCGCGGCAGGCGCGGCGGCAGCGCCATCACCGCGTCCGCGCTGAACGCGATTGCGAGCGAACAGGAATGAGCACTCCGGGCAAGCTGTGGGGCGTCGGGCTCGGACCGGGCGATCCCGAATTGGTGACGGTCAAAGCGGCCAACGTGATCGGCGCGGCCGACGTCGTCGCGTTCCACAGCGCGCGCCACGGCCGCAGCATCTCCCGCCGCATCGCGGCGCCGTACATGCGCCCCGGCCAACTGGAGGAGCATCTCGTCTACCCGGTGACCACCGAGACCACCGATCATCCCGGCGGTTACCAGGGCGCGATCGACGAGTTCTACGAACAGGCCGCCGAGCGGCTGGCCGGGCACCTCGCAGCGGGCCGGTCGGTCGCGCTGCTGGCCGCGGGCGACCCGCTGTTCTACAGCTCGTACATGCACATGCACCGGCGGCTGGCCGACCGGTTCGACGCCGAGATCATCCCCGGCATCACCTCCGTGAGCGCGGCGTCGGCAGCGCTGGGAACCCCGCTGGTCGAGGGCGAGCAGGTGCTCACCGTGCTGCCCGGCACCATGCCGGTCGACGAGCTCACCCGGCGGCTGCGCACGACCGACGCGGCCGCGATCATGAAACTGGGACGCACCTATCCCGGTGTGCGCCGAGCGCTTTCGGATTCCGGACGGCTCGCCGGCGCGTACTACGTCGAGCGCGCGAGCACCACCCATCAGCGCGTGCTGCACGCGGGCGCGGTCGACGACGCGGAGGTGCCCTACTTCGCCATCGCCCTCGTGCCGGGCCCCGAACCGACCACGCCGCTGCCGCGCCTCGAAGCGGAGACAGCCGCGCCTCAGCGGGTCGCCGACGCGGAGACGCCCGAGGGCGTCGGTGAGGTCGTGGTGGTGGGACTCGGTCCCGGCGCGCCGGAGTGGACCACCGACGAGGTGCGCGCGGCGTTGACGGACGCCACCGATCTGGTCGGCTACACCACCTACTTGAACCGAGTGCCCGAGCGCCCGGGGCAGCGCCGGCATGCCAGCGACAACCGGGTCGAGTCCGAGCGCGCCGCCATGGCTCTGGATCTGGCCAAGCGCGGCGCGCGGGTCGCGGTCGTCTCCTCGGGGGATCCCGGGGTGTTCGCGATGGCGGCGGCGGTGCTGGAGGAATCCGGCGATCCGCAGTGGACCGGGGTGCCGGTCCGGGTGCTGCCCGGCCTCACCGCGGCGAACGCGGTGGCCAGCCGGGTGGGCGCGCCGCTCGGGCACGACTACGCGATGATCTCGCTCTCCGACCGGCTCAAGCCGTGGGAGGTCGTGGCGCAGCGGCTTTCCGCCGTCGCGGCGGCCGACATGGCGATCGCGGTCTACAACCCGGCGTCCTCGCAGCGCACCTGGCAGGTCGGCGCGATGCGGGACCTGCTGCTGGAGCATCGCAAGCCGGACACGCCCGTCGTCGTCGGGCGCGATGTGGGCGGACCCTCCGAATCCGTCCGGGTGGTATCGCTCGGTGACCTCGACCCCGACGAGGTGGACATGCGTACGCTGCTGATCATCGGCGCGTCCACCACCACGGCGCGCGAGACCGACGCGGGCACACGGGTCTACACCTCCCGCCGTTACGATCGCGCGCACGACGCGGCCGTCGGCGGCGCGTAAGATCGCCAGACGCACCGACGATCGGAGGGATCTTGGCCGCGACACTGCCGGAGCTGACGCTGCGCGCTCGCGCCTTGGAGGCCAGGGCCACCGCGAGCGAACAAGCGCTCGACGAGCAGGGCGAGGTCCTCAACGAACTCGCGGCGCTGACCAGGAAGGCGCTCGACGGCATCGGCCGGATCGACCGACGCGCGGAGACCGTCGGGGAAGCCGTCGGCGAGCTTCGCCAGGATGTCGGGAACCTGCGCGAGAATGTGGGTGAACTCAACCGCAGGGTCACCGTGCTCGAACAAGGACAGATCCGGCTGGAACAGGGCCAGACCGCGCTTGCCCACGGCCAGGCGCAGCTCGAACAGGGACAGGCGCGACTGGAGCAGGGCATGGCGCAGGTGCTCGCCCGGCTCGACAAGCTGACCGGCGACGCCTGACCCGCCCCGTTCCGGTAACATTCCACTATGGAATGTTGAGAGCGAAGGGAGCAGTCGTTGACCAACACCGCGACCAAGCGCAAATCACTGAACTCGACGGCGGCGTCGTTGCTCGGATTTCTGCACGAAGGGCCCATGTCGGGATGGGATCTGGTGACCCAGGCCCAGGACCGGATCGGCGACTTCTGGACGATCACGCAAAGCCAGGTCTACCGGGAACTCGCCACCATGGACGCGGCGGGACTCGTCGAGAAGGGCGAGACCGGAGCCAGGGAACGCACGCCCTATCGCATCACCGACGCGGGGCGCGAAGCGTTCCTGGAGTGGGTCGCCCGCGATCCCGGCGGGGAGACCATCCGGGTGCCGTTGCTGCTGACGCTCTCCTTCGGTCAGCATCTCGATCGCGGCCGGCTCGACGGCATCGTCACGGCCAACCGCGAGATCCATCAGGCGCGGCTCACGCGGTATCTCGCCGAAGATCCGGAGGGAAAGCCCACGTTCGCCCGCGCCACACTGGACTTCGGGATCCGCTACGAGCGGGCGGTGCTGGAGTGGTTCGACCATCTGCCGGAGCTGCTCGACAGCTGAGCGGTGCGAGACCGACTCATGAGCGCGGGGCTCGCCGGTCGCGCAACCAATTCAGTGCCTGCTCGGGTGATTCCACGACCGGCGCGCCCTCGGGCAGCGGCGGGCGGTCCACGACGACGACCGGAATTCCGGCCGCGCGGGCGGCGGCGAGTTTGGCTTCGGTCTGCTCGCCGCCGCTGTCCTTGGTGACGAGCACGTCGATCCGATGCTCGGCGAGCAGCCGCGATTCGTCCTCCACCGCGAAGGGCCCACGGGCGAGGAGCACTTCGTGTCGCGGCGGCAGCGCGCTCTCGGGCGGGTCGATGGCGCGGATCAGGAACCATTGCCGGACCGATCCCGCGAACGCGTCGACGCCTTGCCTGCCGATGGTCAGGAAGACTCGCTCGCCGAGAGCGGCCGCTTCCCTCGCCGCGGCGGGGAGATCGGGTACCCGCACCCACCGGTCCCCCGGCCGCTCCACCCATCTGGGCCGCCGCAGGTGCACCAGCGGCACACCGGAGGCATGCGCGGCCGCCGCCGCGTTGGCACTGATGGCCGCCGCGAACGGATGGGTGGCGTCGACGATCGCGGCCGTCTCGTCGGCCGCGAGCCAGGCGCGCAGTCCCTCGGCGCCGCCGAAACCGCCGACGCGGACCGCGCCCTCCGGTAGCAAGGGTGCGCGCACACGACCGGCGAGCGAGGAGACGATGTCGAATCCTCGCTCGCCGGAAGCGATATGGGCCAGCTCCCGCGCTTCCCGGGTGCCGCCCAGAATCAGAACTCTCAGGGCTGGCCGCTGAAGTAGGCGATACCCGCGTTCAGCAGCGACGGCCCGCCCGCGACGGCCAGGCCGATCAGCGCGCCGAGCACCGCGCCCGGCAGGATGCCGACACCGAAGAAGACGATGCCGATGGCGGCGCCGATCAGGCCGCCGACCAGAGCGCCGAGCGAGGCGCGCTGCAGTTCGGCGAAGAACCACTCCTGCGCGCCGATGAACTCGGCGGCGACCGGCGCGTTCGCGGTCGGCGCGACCTGCGGGGTCAGCGTCAGCTGCCTGCCCTCGTCGGCGACGGCCGCCGCGATGTTCACCTCTTGGCCCTTGGCCGTCGCGGTGAGCGGAATGCTGGTGACGGTCTCGCCCGCGGAGTTCTTCAGGGTGACCGACCGATTGTCGGTGTCGACGCTGAACGCGCCGCCGGTCACACTGGTGACAACCGACTTGCCCGCGTCGGCGAGCTGCAACGCGTAGCCGACGCCCTGGTCCGTGCCCGTGACGGTGGGCGCGGCCGCGGACTGGTCCTGCGCCGCAGGGGGCGTGGGAGCGGCGTAGGAGGTACCGGCGGTGACTCCGGTGGCCGCGACGGCCAGCAACGCGGTAGCGGCGAACTTCTTGTATCTCATCTATCTCCCCAACAGGAATCGGATTTCCGGTCATGACCGGAACTCGGCCCCGACCCTACCGCGTGACCGGTAACGTGTTCACCCCTCTGCGGGGAACGCCGCCGCGGTTTTCACCACCGACCACTGCGTGACGGGAAGCTGCGGGCGCCAAGCGGTGAAAGACCCCAGGGGCTCCCCGCGATAGATCTGGAACTTCCGCAAGACGCCACCCTGGGCACTTGACCAGCTGAGCAGCAGTGATTCCGATTCGGCGGTCACCGCGTTCGCGACGAGCCTGCCGCGTGGGCGCAACTGCGCCCAGCATGTCTCGAGCAAGCCATCCTGAGTCAGGCCCCCACCCACGAAAATGGCGTCGGGAGCGACGATTTCGCTGTCGGCGGCGAGCTCGGCACACACCTCGCCGCGCACCATGATGTGCGGCACGCCCAGAGCCTCCGCGTTGCCGGAGATCTGCCGCCGCCTGCGGTCGAGCCGTTCGAACGCGACGGCCCGGTTGCCCGGATGCGCCCGGCACCATTCGATGGCGATGCTGCCCGAACCGCCGCCCACATCCCACAGCAGTTCGCCGGGGGCGGGCGCCAGCGCCGCCAGTGTCAGGGCACGGATCTCGTGCTTGGTGAGCTGCCCGTCGCCCCCGAACAATTCGTCCGGCAGCCCGGGCAGGCGCGTGGCGCGCGGCTGGTCCGGGTCGGATGCGCAGGTGATCGCCACGATATTCAACGGGTCGCCCGGGGGATGTTCCCACTGCTTCGCGATTCCGGCGCGATGCCGTTCGGCGGAACCGCCCAGTTGCTCGAGCACCGTCAGCTCGGAACCACCGAAACCGTTCCGGCTCAGCAGCTGTGCCAAACCTTGCGGCGTGTGCTCGTCGGCGCTGAGCACCAGCAGCCGCCTGCGGTCGGCCAACTCGGGCAGCACCGTCGCCGGCGGACGCCCGACCACGCTGACCACCGGCGTTTCGGCCAGCGACCACCCCAGCCTGGCGCAGGCCAGGGAAGCCGAAGACGGCTGGGGCAGCACCCGCAGCGCCTGCGGGCCCAGCAGCCGGGCCAAGGTGACGCCGATCCCGTAGAACATGGGATCGCCGCTGGCCAGGACGCACAATCGCGCGCCGGAATACCGTTCGAACAGGCCTGGCAGCGCGGGCAGCAGCGGCGACGGCCAGGTCATCCGCCGCGCCGGCACAGTCGGCGGCACGAGTGCGAGCTGGCGCGCGGAACCGAACAGGAAATCGGCGTCGCCGACCGCCTCCCGCGCGGCGCGACCGAGACCGTGCCACCCGTCGGCGCCGATGCCCACGACCGCGATCGGCGCGCCGGTCCACGACGCGGGCGTGGCGCTCACCGCGGCATCCGACGCCAGATCGGTTGCGGCAGCAGACGCATCGCGAAGAACACCGGTTGCAGGATCCGGGGTACCCAGACCCGGCTCGCGCCGCGGCGCAAACCCGCGACCACCGCATCGGCGACCTGATCAGGAGTACTGGAGAACGGCGCCGGAGACATCCCCTCGGTCATCCGCCCGATGACGAACCCGGGCCGGACCAGCAGCATCCGAACCCCGCTGCCGTGCAGGGCATCCGCCAGACCGGAGGCGAATCCGTCGAGTCCCGCCTTGGCCGACCCGTAGACGTAGTTGGCACGCCGGACGCGCACGCCCGCGACCGAACTGAACACGACGAGCTGTCCCGCCCCCCGCGCGCGCATCAGGTTCGCCAGTGACGTGAGAACACTCGCCTGGGCGACGAAGTCGGTGTGCAGGATCGCCGCCGCGTGCGCGGGATCCCGCTCGGCGCGTTGCTGATCGCCGAGCACGCCGAACGCGAGCACCGCGATGCCGATCGGCCCGTGCTCGGCGGCGATCTTCTCCAGCAGCGCCGGATGACTCGCCACGTCGTCGGCGTCGAATTCGACGGCGTGCACTTCGCTCGCCCCCGCCGCGGTGATCTGCGCCCGCTGCGCGTCCAGCTCGCCGCTGCGCCGGGCCGCCAGAACCACCGCGCGCCCGGGCGCCAGCCGCCGCGCCACTTCGAGCCCGATCTCGCTGCGACCGCCCAGCAGCAGTACCGTGCCGTCGGCCAATCCACGCGTTCCCATGGGGTCAGTCTTTCATTGCCATGGGTGCGGCCCGTCATCGCTCACCTGTCGCGGACCGGGCTGGTGCGGCGCCGACGCGTGCCGACGGCTACGGTCGGGGGATGCCGACGAGTACCGCTGAGTTGTCGCCCGCCGCCCTCGAGTTCGTCACCGAACGGCATCTCGCCACGCTGACGACATTGCGGGCGGACGGAACGCCCCATGTGGTGGCGGTGGGGTTCACCTGGGACCAGGATGCCGGAATCGCGCGCGTCATCACCAACGACGGGTCGGTGAAGGTGCGCAACGTGCGCCGCTCCGGATACGCGGCGGTCAGTCAGGTCGACGGGATCCGGTGGATCACCTTGGAGGGCCCGGCCACCGTGCTCGACGCCCCGGACGACGTCGCCGAGGCGGTCGATCGGTACGCGGGCCGCTATCGCGTGCCGCGGGAGAACCCGACGCGTGTGGTGATCGCCATCCAGGTCCGGCGCGTCCTGTCCAGCAGCACGCTGGTCGCACCGGCCGCCGACGGGAACGGCGCGGGCGCCTAGCACCTTCGCCGCGACGGCTGAGCCTTCAGCCGTCGATCACAGGACCGTGAGGCCGTGCGGCCGCGTGTTCAGGGATTCGCCGCCATCATCGGTGACCACCACGATGTCCTCGATGCGCGCGCCCCACTCGCCGCGGAAGTAGATGCCGGGCTCGACGCTGAATGCCATGCCGGGCCGCAGGACGAGGTCGTTGCCCGCGACGATGTAGGGCTCCTCGTGCACCGACAGGCCGATGCCGTGGCCGGTGCGATGCACGAAAGCGGGCCCGAAACCGGCTTCGGTCAACGGGTTTCGCGCCGCGGCGTCCACCGCGGCCGCGGTGACGCCTGGACGGACGGCCGCCACCGCCACCGCCTGGGCGCTTTCCAGTTCGGCGTACCGGGCGGCCACCTCCGGGTCGGGTTCGCCCAGGACGTAGGTACGGGTGGAGTCGGAATAGTAGCCGGGCTCGACCGGGCCGCCGATATCGACGACCACCACGTCCCCGGCCTCGATCCGGCGTTCGGACACGCCGTGATGGGGGTCCGCGCCGTGTGGACCGCTGCCCACGATGACGAACGCCGCCTCGGTATGCCCCTCGGCGAGGATCGCGGCTTCGATATCGCGGCCGACCTCCGCCTCGGTGCGCCCCACCTGCAAGAACTCCCCCATTCGCGCGTGCACCCGGTCGATCGCGGCGCCCGCTCGGCGCAGGGCGTCCACCTCGGCCGGGTCCTTGATCATGCGCAGTTCGCGCAGCACGGGGGTGGCCGATACCGGCAGACCGGTGATCGACTCGGCCAGCGGCAGCAGATGCAGCGCGGGCATCACATCGGCCACGGCCACCCGGGAGCCGACGTGCAGCGCGGACTTCACCAGGCCGTACGGGTTCGTGCCGTCGACCCAGTCCAGCACTTGCAGGCCCAGTTCACCCGCCGCGGAGCCCTCCAGCGACGCCAGCTCCAGTTTCGGGATCACGACCGACGGCGTGGCCCCATCCGCCGGGATCACCAGGCAGGTCAGCCGCTCGAACGACTCGGCCGCCGAGCCGATCAGATAACGCAGGTCCGGCCCGGGGGTGATCAGCAAAGCGTCGAGATGGGCGGCCCGCATCAGCTCCACTGCCCGCTCCAGCCGGGCACCGTAGACGTCCGCCGCGAACCTCGATTCCGTATGCGAGCTCATTCGTCCGACGTTACCTGCCGGGCGCGTGGGAGGAACGCCGAACTTCGCCAGGGCGCTGTCGGTGCGGGCGAGTAGCCTCGGCCCGTGACCTCTGCTGCCGGTGGGCCCCTGTTGTTGTTGGACGGCGCCAGTCTGTGGTTCCGCGCGTTCCACGCCATCCCCGACAAGATCACCGCGCCCGACGGGCGGTCGGTGAACGCGTTGCGCGGTTTCACCGACATGGTGGCGTCGCTGATCACCAAGTTCGCACCGAGCAGGCTGGTGGTGTGCCTGGATCTGGACTGGCGCCCGGCGTATCGGGTCGAGCTGGTGCCGTCCTACAAGGCACACCGGTTGGACACCTCACCGGACGCCGCACCCGGCGCCGAAACCGTTCCGGACACGCTCACCCCGCAGGTGGACATGATCCTGGAGGTGCTCGCCGCGGCGGGCATCGCGACCGGTGGTGCGGAGGGCCTGGAGGCCGATGACGTGCTGGGCACCTTGGCCACCCGGGAGCGCACCGACGAGGTGATCGTGGTCAGCGGCGACCGCGACCTGTTGCAACTGGTACGAGACGAGCCGACGCCCCAGGTGCGGGTGCTCTACGCCGGACGGGGGCTGGCCAAGGCGGAACTCTTCGGCCCGGCCGAGGTATCGGCGAAGTACGGCGTACCGCTGCGAAACGCGGGCCCGGCCTATGCCGACATGGCCACGCTGCGCGGCGACGCCTCCGACGGCCTGCCGGGGGTGGCGGGCATCGGCGAGAAATCCGCCTCCGCGCTGATCTCCCGTTTCGGTTCCCTCGAAGCGCTGGTCGCGGCCGTCGAGGACCCGGATGCCGACCTGTCCCAAAGCGTGCGCGCCCGGCTGCGCGCCGCCGAGGACTACCTGAAGGCCGCCGCGCCCGTGGTGCGAGTGGTCTGCGACGCCGAGGTCACCCTGTCCCGCAGTGACGCTCTCCCCACCGAACCCGCCGACCCGGACCGTCTGCGCGCTCTGGCCACCGCCTACAACGCCGAGAGCCCGGTCACGCGCTTGATCACCGCCCTCGCGGCCCGCCTCGGCTAATTCTGCGGACGCGGCAGCTCCACCGCATCAGGCACGACAACTCCGGCCCGACCGAGCGAAGCTCTGAGCAGGCGCCGTTCGCGGCCCGGCCCCGGGTCCGAGGGGCGGCTATACCGGCTCGACTACAGGGGTCTCGAGCGAAGCGAGACCGAGCATGCGCGGTTCGCGGCCCGGCTCGCGTCCGAGTGGCCGTCGCGTAGGCGACGAAGGAGCAAGCGGCGGTCGCTCGGACGCGAG